>CAZSRN010000010.1:0-232 GCA_964609115.1 uncultured Veillonellaceae bacterium
GCTGATCGGCAAAGTGAAAGTAGGAGGCGCATTGGTGACCGTCATGGTTCGCGGCGATGTCGGCGCCGTCAAGGCATCTGTGGACGCAGGGGCTGCAGCGGCTGCGAGGGTTGGCGAGTTGATGAGCTGTCACGTGATTCCCCGGCCGCACCCGGATTTGGAAGCAATTCTACCCAAACTGCCTGTCGTTGAGGAAAAACCGGTAAAAGCCGGCAAAGCTTGATTGCCTCAC
>CAZSRN010000010.1:242-10020 GCA_964609115.1 uncultured Veillonellaceae bacterium
GTAATGAACGGTGAAACGGTTCTTGCCAGTGTCGGCATTGATATTGGTACGACAACAACACAGGTGGTTTTATCCAGGCTTACTCTCGTTAATGTCATGCCGGGATCACAGGTTCCCCGCGTTGAAATCACACAAAAAAGCGTCGTTTACATGGGGAAAGTTCATTTCACGCCCTTTGTAAACCGGCAACAGGTCGATGGGGCCGCGATACGCAGAATTGTCGAGCAGGAATATGCTGCGGCGGGAATTCAGCCCAAAGATATCGACACGGGCGCAGTGATCATTACCGGCGAAGCAGCGAAAAAGGAAAATGCCTCGGAGATCATTCACGCATTGGCGGAAGTTGCGGGAGATTTTGTGGTGGCCACAGCCGGTCCCGATTTGGAAAGCATCATTGCCGGCAAAGGTTCCGGCGCGGAAGCTCTTTCCAAAAAACTTCACGCTAGGATCGCCAATGTGGATATTGGCGGAGGAACCTCCAATATCGCAGTGTTTGAGCGGGGACGCTGCATCGGATCGGCTTGCGTGAATGTGGGCGGTCGTCTGTTGGAAGTCGCTCCATCGACGCATCGGTTGTCCTATATTACCGAACCGGCGCAAGTTGTCATCAGGGAATTGGAACAAGAAAGCGGGAAACCGTTGTTTCCAGCCGCATCGGCTGAAATGGAACTGAACGCAATACGCCGGTGCCTGACGCGAATGGTGCGGTGCGTGGAGCAGGTGCTATTCGGTGAACCGGTTCCGACAGCGGAAAATTCTCTGGTAATGAGCCGTGAATTGCCGTCGGGGAAATTGGACGGGATCATGTATTCCGGAGGGGTCGCCCGTTACATTTATCAACCGGGTACACAGGAATGGTGGATTCATGGAGACGTGGGGCCGCTATTGGCGGATGCTTTTCGACAAGGCCGGGCTTTTCGGGAGCTCACGGTTCACGAAGGAAGCGAAACCATTCACGCTACAGTTCTGGGGGCGGGAGCCCACACGGTAAATATTTCGGGGTCGACCATTACGGTCAGCCCGCATGCATTACCGTTGCGCAATGTTCCTGCCGTATATCCCGAGCTGCAAGCCGACGGTCAGTGGACCTGGCTGCCGGGCGCGCGTAATTTTCCCCAACCGTTATACCGGACGGTGGCGTTGATTGTACCGGCTTTGCCGGACACCAATTTTACCACCATTTCCGATATAGCCGACAAACTCGCCCGGGATCTTCAGGCGATTGGAGCGAAACCCGGGGTCGTGGTTGCACAGCAGGACATTGCCAAGGTATTGGGACAAAGTCTGCTGCGGCGCCTGCCCAATCTGGAATTGGTCTGTGTTGACGGAATCGATTTGAAAATGGGAGATTTTCTTGATTTTGCGCGTCCGCTTCCACATGAAGAAGCGGTGCCGGTGATTGTTAAAACGTTGGTTTTTGCCCGATAAAAAGGCAGAAGCTGTGTGAAGGGTTGTGAAATGCGTGCAACTGAAAACGCGCCTTTTTGGTCAAACTTTTGTTTTTAAAAGCATCAAAGAAGTGCTGGCAAAAGCAAACGAGCTCAAGTCCGGTGACGTTTTAGCCGGAATTGCGGCTGAAAATGCCGCCGAGCGGGTAGCTGCCAAGCGGGTATTATCGGAACTGACGCTGGAAGATTTGCGCCTGAATCCGGTGGTTCCCCTGGAAGAAGATGAAGTATCCCGCATTATTGATGGAGACATCAATGAATCGATCTATCGATCCATTAAAAATTGGTCGGTTGCCGAGCTGCGGGAATATATCCTGCAAACGGAAACCGGCACGGAAGAACTGCATCGCCTGAGCCGCGGACTGACCTCGGAAATGGTTGCGGCAACCGCCAAATTGATGAGCAATCTGGACTTGGTGCAGGGTGCATCGAAAATCCGCAATTACGCCCACTGCAACACATCACTGGGTCAACCCGGACGGTTGGCCGCCCGCTTGCAGCCCAACCATCCCACCGACAACACGGAAGGGATTTTGGCCAGCATACGGGAGGGATTGTCTTACGGAGTCGGCGATGCCGTCATCGGGTTGAATCCGGTCGACGATACGTTGCCGGCGGTTATCCGCAGTCTGGAAACGCTGTACGGCTTTGTTGAAGAGTGGCAGATTCCTACGCAGATTTGCGTGCTGGCCCACATAACAACCCAGTTGAAGGCGTTGCGCAAAGGCGCTCCGGTTCATCTGCTCTTCCAGTCGATTGCCGGTACGGAGGCGGGCAACAAGGCTTTCGGTATTGATGTCGCCATCCTGGACGAGGCTTATGCAGCCGGCCTTAAAGAAGGAAAAGCCACCGGGCCCAACATTATGTATTTTGAAACCGGACAAGGGTCCGAACTTTCATCCGAGGCCCACAACGGAGCGGACCAGGTAACACTGGAAGCCCGTTGCTACGGTTTGGCCCGTCATTACAAACCCTATCTGGTGAACACGGTGGTCGGCTTTATCGGACCGGAATATCTGTACGATACCCGCCAGGTAACCCGGGCCGGACTGGAAGACCATTTCATGGGTAAGCTGAGCGGCTTGCCGATGGGCGTTGACGCCTGCTATACCAATCACATGAAAGCCGACCAGAATGATATTGAAAACCTGGCGGTACTGCTTACCGCCGCTGGTTGTACTTATTTCATGGGAGTTCCGATGGGCGACGACGTAATGTTGAATTATCAGTGCACTAGTTTCCACGATACCCCTACACTTCGCGATGTGTTCAAACTTCGGCCGTTGCCGGATTTCGAACGCTGGCTGGAGAAGATGGGGATCATGCAGGATGGCAAGCTGACGGAACGCGCCGGTGATGCCACCATCTTCACCCGGTGAGGAGGAAATAACATGGCAATGGAAGACAATATCCGGTTGATCGTAGAACAAGTTCTGGCCGAACTGGGAAAGAATTCGCCGAAAAGTTCAGGCATTGCTTGTTCTGCCGGTACAGCCGCAGATGACGCCAACGTTGAGGATTTGGCGGCGGTAGACCTGCAGCGATACCTTCAGGTGCCAAATCCCGTGAATCGCGGACTCTATGAAGAGATGAAACTGACCACGCCGGCCCGACTCGGAGTCTGGCGCTGCGGCACCCGGCCGCTGACCGACACCTGGCTGCGGTTCCGGGCCGACCATGCGGTGGCGCAGGATTCGGTAACCGGTGAAGTGCCGGAAGAGTTCCCGGCAAAATATAACATGGTCAGCGTAAAATCCATGTGCGAAAGCAAGGATGAATATCTGACCCGTCCCGACTTGGGACGAAAAGTGGATGAAGCGGGACTCAACCTGATTCGAACCAAATGCCGCAAGAGTCCAAAATTACAGATTATCGTTGCGGACGGGTTATCCAGCAAAGCCGTGGAAGCCAATATTCCCAACCTGCTGCCTGCTATGTTGCAGGGACTCGAAAGTATGGGCATTGAGGTCGGAACACCGATCTTTGTGCAGTACTCGCGGGTAGGCATCATGGATTCAATCGGCGAGGAACTGAAACCGGAAGCGGCGATTGTACTGTTGGGCGAACGTCCGGGCTTGGGGACGGCAGAGAGCATGAGCGCCTATATTGGCTACAATCCCCGGATCGGCATGTTGGAAAGCGAACGGACGGTTGTCAGCAACATACACAAGGGCGGCACTCCGGCTGCTGAAGCGGGCGCTCACTTGGCAACGCTGCTGAAAAAGATTTTGGATGCCAAGGCATCCGGGGTTAACTTGCACTGATCACACGCGGCAATAGCCGGTGTTTGGGGCAAAAAAAGGAGGGGTCAACGTGATAGAACCAATCAAACCGACAGTGCTGGCAGTGCGCATGATTCCCAATGTAGCGCCTGACCTGATGGAGCAGTTATCGCTGAAACCGGACCAACGTTCCATCGGCATGATTACCTGTACCATTGACGATGCAACTTATACATCACTCGATGAAGCCACGAAAAAAGCGGAAGTAGAAGTGGTTTACGCCAAAAGCTTTTATGCAGGGTCCGGGAATGCTTCGGGTCCGCGCTCGGGTGAAATCATCGGAATATTGGCCGGCCCTACTCCGGCGGAAGTTAAAGCGGGGATGGACGCCTGCATCAACTTCCTGGAGACGGAAGCGTTCTTCTATACGTGCGATGGAGGATCGACCGCCTGGTATGCGCATACAATTTCGCGCACCGGCAGTTATCTTTCAAAAGTCGCCGGGATCAATGAGGGAGAGCCGCTGGCATACCTGATCGCCACACCGCTGGAGGCCGTTTACGGCATCGATGCGGCATTGAAAGCGGCGGAAGTGGAAATGAAGTCCTTCTATGGTCCGCCTACAGAAACCAACTTTGGCGGGGCGCTTATGACCGGAAGCCAGAGCGCTTGCCGGGCCGCGTGCGAGGCTTTCCAACGGGCAGTGATCGACGTGGCGGGACAAGCCATTAAATTTTGATCTAAATTGGATTTGACAAGAAAGAGAGGCGGGCACGGATGGAATTGGACCGTGATCTGGCTTCGTTGCAGGAAGCTCGTAATTTATTGAAAGCAGCCAAGGTGGCTCAGGACGCACTGAAAGAGTATTCCAAGGAGCAAGTGGATGTCATCGTCAAGGCGATGAAAGAGGCCGGAGAAGCCGAATCCTGTCGACTTGCAGCCCTGGCGGTGCAAGAAACCGGCATGGGCCGGTATGAAGACAAATGTTTCAAGAATTACTTTGCTTCCCGCCACGTGTATGAATTTATCAAGGACATGAAAACGGTGGGAATCGTCCGCAAGGATGCGGCGGCAAAAATCTGGGAGATTGCCGAACCGGTCGGAGTGATTGCCGGAATTGTGCCGACCACCAACCCGACTTCCACAGTAATTTTCAAATCGATGATTGCATTGAAAGCGCGGAATGCGATTGTGTTTTCCCCTCATCCGTCGGCGGTAAAATGTACCGCGGAAGCGGCCAGGGTCATGAATCAGGCGGCTGTCGCAGCGGGAGCCCCGGCGAATGTAATCAGTTGTTTGACTAACGTGTCGATGGAAGGCACGCAGGAACTGATGAAAAATCCCATCACTTCCATCATTCTCGCTACGGGCGGCAGTGCTCTGGTCCGGGCGGCTTACAGCAGCGGCAAGCCTGCATTGGGCGTCGGCCCCGGCAATGTTCCGGCGTTTGTCGAACGTACCGCAGATATTGCCAATGCGGCCGCGGCCATCGTTCAAGGAAAGTCCTTCGACAACGGCACGATCTGCGCGTCCGAGCAATCGGTCGTGGCGGAAGAGTGTATCGCCGAAGAACTGATTGGACACTTACGCCGTAATGGCGCTCATTTCCTTTCTCCGGAAGAAGTGACGAAGGTTTCGGCAGTCGTCATGTTGCCGAATCATGCCGTGAATCCCCGCGTGGTGGGCAAAGACCCGCAGTTTATTGCCCAACTGGCGGGAATTTCCGTGCCGTCCAGCGCCAGATGCCTGGTGGCTCCGCTGGAGGGAACCGGTCCGCAGTGGCCGTTATCCTATGAAAAGCTGAGTACGGTACTGGCTTTCTATCGGGTCAAGGATTGGCATGAAGCCTGCGAACGCTGTCTGCAATTGTTGGCGTTGGGCGGAATCGGGCACAGCTTGGCCATTCACAGCAAAGATGAAGCGATCATTCAGGAATTCGCCCTCAAAAAGCCTATTTTCCGTATTCTGGTGAATACTCCCGCCGCACTCGGCGGTGTGGGCGCCACCACGTCCCTGGCCCCTTCGTTTACCTTGGGCTGCGGCACATGGGGCGGATCCAGCGTATCGGAAAATGTGACACCCATGCATTTGATCAATACGAAGCGGGTGGCTTGGTACACAGGATTGCCGGAAGGTCCGGTAGTTCAACCCTTGGCGGCAGTGCAAAATGTATCGCCTTGCGTTTCAACAACAGGCCCCGATCCCCGTTTGATACAGACCGTAGTAGAAGAAGTGCTGCGGGCGATGAAGTCATCCCGCAGTTGAGCGGAAAACCGGATCATTAATAGAATGACGGATAAGTAAGGGAGGAACGAAAAATGGCAGCAGAGCGAAGTGTAATCGCATTGGGAATGATTGAAACAAAAGGACTGATTCCGGCTATTGAAGCGGCGGACCAGATGCTGAAAGCGGCCAATGTCACGTTGAGCGGCAAGGAACATGTGACGGGCGGCTATGTGGCAGTGATGGTTCGTGGAGATGTCGGAGCGGTCAAGGCCTCGGTGGATGTCGGCAGTGCAGCGGCCCAACGGGTCGGTGAAGTGGTGAGCATCCATGTAATTCCTCGTCCGCATGCGGATGTCGAATGCGTTCTGCCGGTCGGCGATAACAAAGAAGTCGGGAGCAAGCTTTGATTCTGACCGAGTCTGAGCTTCGGGCCCGCTGGCATAAGGAAAAAAATCCGATTGTCACGGTTCCGGCCGGTAGCGTGCTGACTCCGTCAGCGCGCGACTTCCTGAGCGCCCATGGGATTCAACTCTGTCTTGAAGGGGGCGCTCCGGTCGATATCAGACGGGATGCAATGGCTACCGCGCATCCGTCTGTTCAGCCGTCCCGGAACGTTCCGGCCAAACCCGAGCACATGACTCATTTGCGCGGACAGCAACTGGTAGCGAAAACTCATCCGGTGATTGCCTGGCGCGGTCAAATGGACTTGTTTGACTGCGCCGTCGTGGAAGCGCAGGTTCGGTTGGCGACCGCCGGTGAAGATCAACTGGTGAAGGCGCTGGAAGAAATTCTGCGTTTTGCCCAGCGGATTATGGCGGCGCAAGTCAAACAGGAACCGTTTGTGTTTGACACTTTATGCGGTTGGTCTGCAGAGCAGATTCACGACATGTCGCATTATCCGGACCGTTATTTTGGCATACCGCATACTGCGATGGCCTATCAGGATGGCCCGGTAGTGGCCCGTCTTCATTCGTTGCGAGCCAAGGCTCGCGAAGTGGAACTTGCTGCAGGCAGGGCATTCATTGATCCAGACGGGAACTGCGAGCGGACCGATATTATACAAGCGCTTAACCGTCTGTCCAGTTTGCTGTATGTTCTGCTTTGCCGGAAACGGGCCGAACGGGTGGGCGAAAAACGCTTGCCGATCGGCGTATCCAACCGGCATGTGCATGTAACGGCGGAGCATTTGGCTGCATTGTTCGGCAAAGGGCATGAGTTGACGGTGATGAAGGATTTGTCACAGCCTGGCCAATTTGCCGCTAAAGAAACCATTCGCATCGTTGGACCCAAAGGTGCGATTGACAATGTTAGAGTGCTGGGGCCCGTACGCAAGGAAACGCAGGTGGAAATCAGCGCTACGGATTCATTCCTGCTGGGAGTGCCTCCGGTTGTACGGGACTCCGGACATCCGGAAGGAAGCCCGGGACTTCGACTGATAGGACCGGCAGGAGAGGTAACGATCGACAGGGGTGTCATTGTTGCCGCGCGCCATATTCACATGCATCCGGATCAGGCGTCCGACTGGCATATAACAGACGGACAGAGGGTTCGAATCCAAGTGGAAAGCGAGCGCCCGATCGTATTCGATGATGTTCTGGTGCGGGTAAATCCCCAATTTCAGGGAGAAGTGCATTTGGACACCGATGAAGCAAATGCGGCGCTGGTGAAAAATGGCGCAACCGCATTGATCTTGGGGGTGTAATGGTGGACGAAGCATTGGTAAAAGAACTGGTGGCGCGGATACTGACAGACCCACGGTTTCAGGCGCTGCTGACGTCGGCGCCGCCTATGGGGTCCGCATCAAAACCCAAAGCGTTGATTGTGGTGGATAGCGAAGCGGCGATGAACCAACTGTCCGACATTCAGGCGCGATGGAGCAACGGGTACTCCTTTTATCTTTGCCTGACTGCGGCTGTTGATGCGTCTGCCGTGAATTTGCCCCGGATGTCCTATGAGCAGGCTCTTGCGGAAACCGGTTGGAGCCGTATCTTGGCGCCGGTTTGCTCCGGAGGACAACTGGCTCAGATTGCAATGGGGCTGCGAAACGATAAACTTTCGGATCTTGTCGGGCAGGCCATTTTGCAGGGGATTCTTGTGGAAATTGATCGGGTGGACTTCGGGTTTACAGATCGAACTCCCGCGGCGTATCGTCAACTGATGGAAGGATATCTGACACGGGTGGCGGCTTATGGGGTGACGATCGGACCCATCGAAGCCGAGCCCGCAAAGCCCGGGCTGAAAGATACGCTTGCAGCGGCAGTCGCGGCGGCGCCGATGCCTTGGAGCTGCGGAGAACCGGCAGTGTCGGCGGAACCGGAAAGCCGGACGGATATGACGTACGACAAGATTTTGATGACGGAAAAAGAAGCGATTCTGTTACCGGATCATGCAGTATTGCGGCTGTTGCGGGCTACTATTTTGACTCCTTCAGCGATTGATGCCCTGAAGCGAAAGAAAGTGCAGGTATACAGGGAAGGAGTGCGGTATTTGTGATTTTAGCACGAGTTATCGGCAATGTTTGGTCTACCCGCAAGGAAGAAGGCTTGCGGGGAATCAAATTTTTAGTTGTGCAGCCGGTGGTCATGAAGCATGATCCGAGCGGAAAAGTCATCCTCGAAGATTCGGGGCATACTCTGGTTGCCGGCGACAAAATCGGCGCCGGAGAGACGGAAATCGTCATGGTGGCAGCCGGTTCCTCTGCCCGGCAGAGTCTGGAAGATACCCATACGCCGATCGATGCAATGGTCGTTGGAATCATTGACAAAGAAACGTTTGAAGCCTGAAACGGGTGATAAATATGAATGACATCAGTGAAAAAGTAAAGGCGGCTGGAGTCGTTGGCGCAGGTGGCGCCGGATTTCCAACGCATGTGAAGCTGGAAGCCAAAGCGGAGATTTATGTTGTCAACTGCGCGGAATGCGAGCCGATGTTGCGGACGGATCAGCAGTTGGTGGCGAAATCTCCGGAATTGCTGATTCGGGGACTCGAATTGGCAATGCAGGCAACCGGAGCCAAAGAGGGGATTGTTGCCCTGAAGGCGAAGTACAAGGAAGCCATTGCCGCATTGCAACCGAAATTGGCGGCAAATATGCGGATCGAAATTCTACGGGATATTTACCCGGCCGGTGATGAAGTCATTACCTTGTGGATGACGACGGGGCGGCGAGTCCCGCCCGGCGGGATTCCGATTCATGTCGGCGCGGTGGTAAACAATCCGCAGACCCTGATGAACGTTGCCCGCGCGGTTGACGGGACGCCGGTAACAACCCGGACATTTACGATTACGGGTGCAGTTCGCAAACCGCTCACAGTGACAGCCCCGATCGGCACTTCTTTGCAAGAATTGATGGAGCTGGCGGGCGGTCCGACTTGTGATCCTCCGGCATTCATTGACGGCGGTCCGATGATGGGGCATCTGATCGAAGATCTATCCAACCCGGTGACGAAAACTACCGGCGGGTTGATTGTACTGCCCGCCGACCATATGCTGATACAACGCAAACGGCAGACGATGGAATCCGTCCTGCGGATTGCCAAGACAGTTTGCGAGCAGTGCTGCTATTGCACGGAACTATGCCCGCGTCATATTATCGGGCATGAGTTGCCGCCGCATCTGATCATTCGTTCGGTCAACCACAACCGTATGGGCGCGCCGTCTGTAGTACGCAGCGCACTGACCTGCTCGGAGTGCGGCGTTTGCGAGGCGTATGCCTGCCCGGTCGGGATCTCGCCCATGCGGGTAAACATGGCGCTCAAAGCTGAATTTAGGGCTCATAATATTCGCTACGAAGGCGAACTCGGAGCGGCGGACCCGATGGCGGAAAATCGCCTGATTCCTTCGTCCCGGCTGGTATCGCGCCTGAATCTGGGTCCCTGGTATCC
>CAZSRN010000010.1:10120-20828 GCA_964609115.1 uncultured Veillonellaceae bacterium
TTGGTCGAATTTACATCGATCGCCAAAGGAATTGAAGCCGCGGATATCATGGCCAAAACCGCCGACGTGGAAATCCAGGTGATGAAAACGCTTTGCCCCGGAAAATTCATGGTATTGGTCAGTGGCGATGTTTCGTCGGTGCAACAGTCGGTGACTGCGGGAGTAGAGTTGGCTGAGGACAAATCTGTCGACCACTTTGTCATTCCCAACATTCACTCCTCCATTTTGCCGGCTATTGGCGGAGGCAATGAACTGCCGGTTGTCCGTGCGGTCGGGGTGATCGAAACCTATAGCGTAGCTTCGGCTATCGAAGCAACGGATGCAGCCGTCAAGGCGGCGGATGTACAACCGGTTCGATTGCACATGGCATTTGGCATCGGCGGCAAGGCTTATTGTGTTTTATGCGGGGAAGTGGCCGACGTAAAAACGGCGGTAGCAACAGGCAGCGCACTGGCCGCTGAAAAAGGATTTCTTGTCAGTTCCATCGTGATTCCGCGCCCGCATCCGCGCGTGATCGAAGGGTTGATGTGATGCAAATGGCCGAAGATTGGAGGCGCAACCCATGAAAAAACTAATTACTGAAACGGACTTGAGAGCTCTTGCGGGCGACGGCAAGCAAGTCGTGATTCCGGTCGGGAGCGTGCTGACCCCCTCGGCGCTGGATATGGTTAAATTTTTGAACTTAACCGTAGTGCAGGGAGAGGCCGCGCCAGCAGTTGCTTCGACAACGGCGGGTTCTTCGTTTTGCGGTGAACCGTCCAATGAAGAAATTCGCCGGATTGTTCGGTCCGTGTTGGAACAAAAAGCACAGCCGATTTGTCCTAATCCCAAGGTAACCTATGTGCAGGGCTCCTCCGTGAAGCTGGATCCTTTCGACCAGGCGCCGCCCGGACAAATCATTCACATGAAGGATGTGGTGACCTCTCGCGAAGCGAATCTGGCCGCAGGCTTTATGACTTTTGACAAATCCGAATTGCCCTGGCATCTGACCTATGACGAAGTCGATTATGTGGTGGAAGGCACCTTTACCCTCAAGGCCAATGGCAAAACCTATACCTGCCGGCCGGGAGACGTGATGTATATTCCCAAGGATACGCAGGTTGTATTTGGCTCTCCGACCCAGACCCGTGTGCTTTATGTCACCTATCCGGCAAATTGGGCCGAAGTCTGAGGGCGGGAGCTTTATAAAAATAAGGGGGAGATTTAGCGGAAAGGATGTGTTGCTCCAGAAACAGGAGACGCGGTCGGGAATAAAAAAGAAGGAGTGATATGACACATGTTCAACTTCAAGAACAAAAAGAGTCTCGTAGCCCTACTCGTCATCGCTATGTTTATGCTCGCCAATGTTGCCCTTGTCAGTGCGGCCGGACAGGTTCTGACCACCGGAAAATGGGCGCCCAATACGTACAAATCGATGCAGAAACTAATTGACGACAATGGAATCAAGAGCCCGACCTATAATTCATCCAAGAAACCCTATGCGGTGTTTGATTGGGACAATACCTGCATCATGAATGACACCGAAGAAGCGTTGTATCAATATCAGATCGAAAATCTGGCCTTCAAACTGACTCCTGATGAAATGGGAGCCTTGATTCGCAAAAACACTCCGGAAGGCCCATTTGTAAAAGACTATAATAACGCAGCCGGGCAGACGGTTACCCTGGATGCTGTGGCGACCGACATCGTAAACGATTACAAGTACATTTACGAAAACTATATCGGCTTCAAAGGATTGACGAGCCTGGAAGACATCAAGAAAACCGATGAATATCTCGACTTCCGTGCAAAAATGTGGTATGTCTACGATGCAATCGGCGAAACGCACGGAACCAAAGTCAGCTACACCTGGGTGCTGTTCTTCTTCAAGAACATGTCCACCGATGAAGTTTCCGCTCTGGCTGAAAAATCCAATGATTATGCATTGGGACAGGGAATCAGCAAAGTGAAATGGACCAGCCCCGCATCCTTGCCCGGTAAAGCGGGCGTGGTCGGCGTATCGCACTGGACCGGTCTTCGTCTGACGGAAGAAATCGCCGATCTGATGAAAACCCTGCGTGATAATGGAATTGACGTGTATATTTGCTCCGCTTCACTCGAAGACGTAGTCGCGGTTTTTGCCACCAATCCCAAGTATGGGTACAATTTGCCGCGGGCAAATATTATTGGAATGCGGCTTGAGAAAAAGAACGACATTACGTTGGACACTTACAAGTCTGATTATATTCAAACCGCTGAAGGCGGAAAAACAATCATCATCAAACGGTTCATCGCTGATAAACGCGGTTACGGTCCGTTGCTTGTGGCCGGCGACAGCGGCGGCGACTGGAACATGATGACTGAGTTCCCGGATACCAAACGAGTTCTGCTGGTAAATCGCCTGAAAGGCAGCAAGTTCGGCAAACTGTGCGCCGAAGCCATTGCTACCCTCGGCAAACCCAATGCCAAGTATGTACTCCAGGGCCGCAATGAAAACACCGGTCTGTGGATGCCTTCTGAAGAAATGCTGAAGCTTGGCAAAGACACTCCGGCACTGCTGGCCAAATAATAACGACAAAAGAGCGTAATAAACCAAACCCCGGCTTCGATTGTAATCGAAGCCGGGGTTTTATCATGCGTTGAGGTAAAAGGGCAACTATTGTTGTTGAGATTTTTGCAGGGCAATATCACCGACGTAAGGAAGCTTATACCACTCGTTGCTATACGCTTTCACCATCAGCAGCACCCACAAAACCAAAGAAACCAGCGAGAGCAGGCCGGAAATCGCAATGAGAAGCGACCAGAGGCGCAGGGCCGGGAAAAGAACCCAGCTCAACACAATGTGCAGGATGTGAATGCCGCCAAACACGATGATGGACTGCATGGCGTGGAACCGGACAAACGGACGCTTGTCGATAAAGAGAAAGATCAGTCCGGTGAGCCAGCCGAGAACATAGCACAACAGGGCGGCGATGTTCTGCTGCATGCCCGAATCCGCAGGTTGACCGTAGCCGGGAGGCGGCGGATAATAGCCGGGCGGCGGAGGCGGTGGATAACCCTGACCGGGGGGCGGTGGAGGCGGCGGAGCATACCCTTGTCCGGGTGGTGGTGGCGGGGGTGGTGCATAGCCCTGAGCCGCTATGGGGGAGCCGCAACTTTTGCAGAATTTTGCCGACGCATCATTGTCGGTTCCGCACTGAGCGCAGTTAGGCATAATCAAAACCTCCTGATAAAAATATTATGATCCCACCATAAATATACGCGATTCAGTTGGAATTTCCTTTTTTTTACGGTGTCGGGCAAGGGTGCTTGGTGCTGGAAACTACAAAGGGGCAAAAATCATGTGCACTCATAAACGACCTTCCCGCCGCTGACCGTTTGCAGCACCTGAATGTCTTTAATGCGTGACACCTGCGTTTGGTACGGATCTTCGGACAGCACAACAAAGTCGGCGAATTTTCCGGGGGTCAGGGAGCCTTTTTCCTTTTCCGCGAATTCGGCGTAAGCCGCATGGACAGTAAATGCCTGAATGGCCTGGGCGACGGTCAGCTTCTGCTCGGGATGCCAGCCGTTCGGGTAATGGCCATCGGCTGTTTCGCGGTTGACGGCGGCATGAATGCCCAGCAATGGATCGAGCGGAGCAACCGTCCAATCCGAGCCGCCTGCCAACAGGACTCCCGCGTCTGCGAGTGAGCGGAACGCATAGGTCATGCGCCCTCTTTCCGCGCCAATGGAACGTTCGGCCCAGCCACCGTCATCCATGACGTGTGCGGGCTGAATGGACGCAATGATTCCAAGAGCGGCCATACGCCCAATATCAGCGCATCGCAGATGCTGGGCGTGTTCAATGCGGAAGCGGCGATCCCGCGGACCGTTGGCAAGAGAGACTTGTTCGAAAATGTCCAGCAAAAGGGAGTTGGCCCTGTCGCCAATCGCATGAACCGACACCGGAATTCCTGCCTTGTCCGCTTCGCGAATGCGCCGGGCCATCGCTCCTTCCGGCAGCATCTCTTCTTGCAACAGTCCGCAGTAACCGGGCATATCGGCATAAGGTTCGAAAAAGCAGGCGGTATGACCGCCCAACGAACCATCGGTAAAGCCCTTGAGTCCCCCAAAACGAAGCCAGGGATCGGCACTGGGGCCGGTCTGAAACAGGGGCAAGTCGCTTTGCCGCTGATCCCAATCAATGAGCGGCAGGCGGGCGTAAATTCGGCAAGTCAATTGATCTTGCCGCCGAAAATCCTGAAACAATGCCCATTCGCTCCAGGAGGGGTTTTTCCAGTCGGTGATATCGTGGATGGAAGTGACTCCGTGAGTTGCAGCCTGTTTCAGCGCCAGATGAAGCGCTGCGGATTGATCGGCAGCGGAAGGTTTCGGCATGACGGCTTCTACCATACGAACTGCTGCATCTTTTAGAATTCCGGTCGGTTCGCCGTCAGACGGGTTGCGGAAGATTTCGCCGCCGGATGGATTGGCGGTATCGGCTGTAATACCGGCGGCGCGCAAAGCGGCGCTATTCGCCAGTCCAATGTGAAGATCGCTGCGGGTGACGAAAACGGGAATGTCGCCGGTAACGGCGTCGATCCACTCCTTCCGGGGCATCGGGGCCCCCGGCCAGGTTTCCTGATCCCAGCCGCCACCGGTAATCCACTGGTTCGGCAAAGTTTTTTGGCTTCGCGCGGCGATGCGCCGGACGAATTCGTCCGGACCGCTGCACTCGTGCAAATCCAGAGCCTGCAGGGAAAAACCGCCGGCCAAAAAGTGCGTGTGCGCATCGATAAATCCCGGCAATACGGTTTGCCCCTGAAGGTTGAGTTGCGGCGCGTCCGGCAGTTCCCGTGCGGCCAGCGCCAAAATATCGAGGGTTGAGCCTACTGCAAAAATACGGTCTTCAACGGCAATGAACGCCTCGGCCTGAGGTCTGTCGGCGTCCTGTGTATAAATGTTGGCGTTGGTGATGATCAACCCGTTTTTTTTCGGGTGCTTCATGGTAACCCATCCTCCCCAAGATCAAACTCCTTTGTGAAAATCCACGCCGCTGGACGACTCCGGCAGGAAATGCCGCAGCACCCGTGGAACTTGTTCTTTATATTTACTGTCATTATATCGCGGACAAACAGGGGAGGGAAATCATTGAGAAAAAATCACCGGATATGGAGTATGTTGATTGCTGTAGTCCTGTGCCTTTCTGCAGGGACCGGCAGTTTGTTCGCCGCCGAAATGCCGGGAATCGTCGGCATCGATATTTTGTCCGTCAATGATTTTCATGGAGCGTTGCTGGAGTCGGGCCGCAATCCGGGTGCAGCAAAATTTGGTGCATTTTTGCGCAGCGAGTGGGCAAAAAATCCTCACGGCACGGTTTTTCTCAGTGCAGGGGATATGTTTCAGGGAAGCCCGGATTCCAACCTTTTGTATGGAAAAACGGTTGTGGAAGTGCTCAACGCATTGCACCTGGACGCTATGACGCTCGGCAATCATGAATTTGACTGGGGGCTGGACAAGCTGCGGTCGCGGGTTGCCGAATCTGCGTTTTCCTATGTGTCGGCCAATGTGCGGGAAAAAGACGGCAAAGGCCGGTTGAATTTTGTATCTCCGTATGTGATGCTGGAGCGGTGCGGCGTGAAAATTGCAGTGGTTGGGATTGTTACACCGGAAACCGCCTATACAACCGGACCCAAAATTGTCGCACCGTTTGAATTTCGTGATCCGGCGGCGGTGCTGCAAGAGGTATTGCCGGTTGTTCGACGGCAAGGGGCTGAACTGGTCATCGTACTCTCTCATCTGGCTTCCGGTCAGGAACCGGAAACCGGTGAAATTGTCGGAGACGCCGCTGTTTTAGTGCAGTCTGTACCGGGAATCGATGCGGTGGTCAGCGGACATTCGCATCGGATGGTGGCAGGCAAAGTCGACGGTGTGCCGATTGTGCAGGCGTATTACAATGGCCGGGCATTGGGGAAAATCAGCTTTGTTTATTCCCGGCGCGAACAAAAAATCATTGCCAGTTTTGCACAGTCGATGGCGACGCCGGTGAAGGATGCAAAGGCCGATCCTGAGATTGCCGCCATCGTAGATCGCTCCCAGTCGGAAATCGCTCCGGTCAAAAACGTGGCGCTGGGGCACACGGCGGCAGAGTTGTCGCATGATCGATCTGAGTTGTCGGTGTTGGGAGAATGGTCGTGCGATGTGCTGCGACAGACAGCCAAGGCCGATATCGCTTTTCAAAATGGCGGCGGACTGCGGACCAGCATTCCGGCGGGCGCCATTACCATGGGGAATTTATATGAAGTCATGCCGTTTGACAATACGCTGGTAACCATGGACCTTACCGGAGATCAGGTCTTGCAGGTGCTCAATCATGGCATTCATGGAAAGGCAGGCATGGTCCAGTTTTCAGGCCTTAAATTGGTGATTGACTCTGACCGGCCTTATGGAAGTCAGCTCATAGAAGCCCGGTTGGCGGATGGAGGATTACTGGACCCATCAGCGACATACCGGATCGTGACCAACGATTTCATGGCAGTCGGCGGTGACGAGTTTACTGTTTTCAAACAAGGCCGTAATGTAACAGATACCTTTATTCCCTTGCGAGATGCGTTGGCGGATGCGGTAAAAAAAGCCGGGACGCTGCGGATCAAAAAAGACGACCGGTTGCAGGACCGCAAGGGAGCCGCGCAGAAACCGGCGGCGTAATCAAATTCGGCAGGATCGAAGTTGAAGTGAGATAGGAGCTGAGCCATGATGCCTCGCTTTGAATACCGACTCAATGACGCGGCGAAGGAGTACCCCGTTCTTTATTATTATGAGGCGATGGACGAAACCGAAGTCGCCATGCGTTTTTGCTGCGACTATTTTGTCAAAGAAGGCAAGACATGGCTCAAAACCGCATCCGCCATTGATCCGGCGCAGTTCGTCCTGTACGTGGAAGCAGTGGATAATGATACAGCAGAGCTCGGCAATGGCGCCAGGCCGGTGCTGCCTGGAGGGATAGCGGTGGAAGTCCGGGAATACCGGGAAGGCGCAGCCGAGTATCCATTGCTCCATCAATTCAGTTTTGACAGCCAACTGAAAGCGTTGGCCTACCTGCTGGCGGACACCATGATATTGTTCGGCGCGGAATGGGAAAAAACTTCGACAGAAATCGATGAAGACCGGCAAGCTTATGTTTATTACTGCAGGAAAACGGGAGGCTGATGCGGATGCACTCCGGTAATTCGGCCCGCAGCAAAAAAGTGGCGGGATTGTTTCTGGCTGCTGCGCTGGCGCTGACTCCCGGCTGTTCGACAGAGGATTCCTTTAGCGGCGCCCGCGAGGAAAGCGTTTGTACGGATGCGAACAATGACGGCTACTGTGATGAAGACGGACGCGCGGTGTCAGGAGGCGGATATCGAAGTGCCCATCCCGGTTTCTGGGGTTATTGGGGGCTTGGACGCATGTTCGGCGGCAGTACCTCGGGCACGGGAACCGGCGTATCTTCGGATGGGGCCCGATCTTCCAGCGGAGTATCGTCCGGATCGAAAGGCGGTATCGGCAGTTCCTCACGCTCCGGCGGCGGTTCGAGTGGTGGCTGACCGACAGGCTTTTTCTTATGCCGGGCGGCGGGAAGAACTTTATGGCGCATTGAGGAAAGCGGGAGTCTTTACCTGGGACTCCATGTATGGGGACGAATATGCACTGGCCTCTGTTTGGCCGATTTCCGGGCATCTGCTGACGGAACTCCGGCAGGCGGCGGAAGCGCTGGGCGCGATATTTGCCCGGACAGCCGCTGTCGTGATGCAGGCGGAAGATGAGCTGCCGGAGGAACTGGGGTTGCCGCCTGCGACATGGGGGGCGTTGCGGACCTCACTGCCGGAATTGCTGCCCACCGTGCTGGGACGGTTTGATTTTGCGTTAACGCCGGACGGGCTAAAAATGCTGGAATTTAATGCGGAAACACCGACCGATGTGGTCGAAGCTTTTTATGTCAACGGCAAAGTATGCGAGTATTTCGGCAAGCGCGATCCGAATGCGGGACTGATGGCCGGGCTGGCGCAAGCTTTTGCCGGGGCGGTGTGCGCGTACCGCGAGCGGGGATTTGCAACGGAGCGCATGGTTTTCAGTTCTGTGGACTGGCACCTGGAAGATGCCGGAACGACAAAGTTCTTGCTGTCGCAGTCCGGCTTGGATGCAGAGTTTGTTCCGTTGTCCCGATTAAGGGTGTATGAAAACCGGATTCAGGTCTGGGACGGGATAAAGCATAGTCCGGTCGATCTGATGTACCGGCTGCACCCCTTGGAAAAGCTGGCGGAGGAGCAGGATTCGGACGGGTATCCGACCGGACGGCATGCGTTGGAAATCATCCGTGACGGGAAACTGGCGCTGATCAATCCGCCTGCGGCATTGATCTCCCAGTCCAAGGCCATGCAGGCGCTGATTTGGAATTTGCATGAAACCGGAGAGTTTTTTACGCCTGCTGAGCACAGGGTGATTCAGAAGTATTGGCTGCCGACTTATTTTGAAAATCAATTTTTGGGTCGATCCGCTTATGTCACCAAGCCGGTATTCGGCAGAGAAGGCGGAGCGGTGACGCTCTTCGGCCCGGATGGCGCAGTGTGGGCCCGCGATGAGGAAACGGAATATTGGGAGCAACCGCTCATTTATCAGCAATATGCCGAACTGTCACAGAGTACCGTCGAAACACTGAACGGCCGGTTTTGCGGGCGCATGATTTTCGGAGTATTCTGGGTCGCGGGGAAAGGCTCCGGCGTCGTAGCCCGCGTGGGTGGGCGCATCACCGGAAATATGGCTTATTATCAACCGTTATGCATATCAGAGGATGCGTTGAAAGGAGAATGAAGGATGGTTTTGCAACAGTGGTCCAGTTTCGTAAACTTTCTGATCTACCTGGCGGTTTCGATTCCTTTACTGCTCATCGGGATCAAGATCTTCATGTGGCAGACTCCATACAATGAAATGCATATTATCCGGGATGCCGCGTCTTGCGACAATGACATCAAGGATGAAGCCGGCATTGCGGTTGCACACAGCCTGGGCGGAAAAGTGGTGGGGCAGGCAATGGTGCTGGCTTCGGCGATTTTTCACTCGGTCAGCGTGTTGGACCTTGTAGTTTGGGGCGTTGTCGGCATTGTCTTTCAGGTGCTGGTTTATTATGTGTTTGAGAAACTGACTCCGTTTCAAGTCAATGCTGAAGTCGGAAAAGGCAATATCGCCGTCGGTATTTTTTCCGCACGGCTCAGCTTTGCCACCGGGCTGATTCTTGCAGCGCTGATCAGCTAAGGGAAAAATGGGGGCAAATGAACGTTTGACAGAAAACCAATAGTTTAGTATGATAATTGTTGCGGGTGCAAGCATCCCGCGTCTTTATCCGTGGGGGCGTAGCTCAGTTGGGAGAGCGCTTGGTTCGCATTCAAGAGGTCAGGGGTTCGAATCCCCTCGTCTCCACCACGAAAATATGAGACTCCGAGCCTTGAGGGCTCGGAGTCTTTTTGACGTTTACCCAGACAGATACCCAGAAAGAAGAAAAAATGAAATTCTGACGGGTTGATTACTGCAGAATGTGCGGTTGCTGATGATCGTTAAGTTGTTTCTGAAGAGAAAGCGGGGGTCGTTTTTCCTCCGCGTTGACTTCAGAATTTTCGGGGTTGTTTGTGGTGTCCGCCGGTTGTTAACGGCAATCCGTTTGATGGTTGATGCATTCCCCGGTTTATCGACGAATACCCCACAACATTGTTATTTATTGAATTTTGTGGGGTAGGTCATATTGGCTTGCATTCATACCCCACAATGGATATAATTTGATTAACTTGTGGGGTATGAAGAGGTGATGGATCATGTCGCAACAACGAAAGGAAAATAAGCCTGTGGTAATTCACGGAGTGCTGCGCGATGAATATGAACGAATAGGCCGCATGATAGAAATACACCGGGCGGAAATAGCAAAAATGCCGAAAGGCGTTGTTCGGGAAAAGCGGGTTCAGGGACGTGTTTATCCGTACTTGCACTTTCGCGATTCGGACGGAAAAGTTAAAGATGTGTACATCAAGGGAGGCGATTCCGCAATCGCTGCAATGAAGGATCAAGTTGCTCAGCGAAAACAGCGGGAAAGCGCTTTGAAGCAGTTCCGTCGGGAACAAAAAGAGATTGAAAGGATATTGAAGATAAAATGATTTCTGTTGCGCAAAAAGCTTCTTTCCACGAAATATTAGCGATTCTGTCGGAGCAGGGGCTGCTGGACCATCTCATATTGATTGGGAGTTGGGCCGAATTCATTTATGAGACATCCGGAATTCTCGGTACCTTTGAAGCGAATCTGCGTACTCGTGACTATGATTTTTTTGTTCCCAATGCAGCCAGGCCATCGCCGCCGGTTAATTTGAAAGAAATTCTGAGTTCGCATGGCTGGATTGCGATGGATGATCCCATGACGGGCGCTACAAAATTTCTCAAAACAACCGAAACGATGGACGTATTTGAAGTCGAATTTTTGGTTGGGATGCGGGGAAAAGGGTGCGAATCTATTTTTCCGGTAAAATCCTTGGCAATAAAGGGGCAAAGCATGCGGGAGTTAAATATGCTGGATGAAAATCCGCTTGCAATTCAGTATGGGAAGAAACTTTTGCGAGTACCGAATCCGGTTCAATACGTGTTGCACAAAATACTGATTAATCCATCAAGGTTAACTGAGGAAAAGCAACTAAAAGATATCCAGGCGGTTCGGAACCTATTGGATAAT
>CAZSRN010000011.1:0-3129 GCA_964609115.1 uncultured Veillonellaceae bacterium
CAAGGGGAAGCAACCGTTGGTCTGACTTTCCTGCATGACGCCATTAAATATCAAGAAGAAGGGATGAAGGATTTGGTGTTGTCCGCTCCCTCCGAGGGAACCGGCTATGAAATCGGCGCAGTCGCAATTATCAAAGGCGGACCGGATCAAGAAGCCGCTCAAAAGTGGGTGGATTGGGCACTCTCGAAAAAAGGTCAGGAATTTGGCCAAAAAGTTGGCTCTTATCAATTTTTGACCAACCCGGAAGCAAACCCGCCTAAACAGGCCGAACCCATAAAAAATACCAAATTGATCGATTACAACCTGGATTGGGCCGGAAAAAACCGTAGCGTTCTTGTTGAAAAGTGGAACAAAGCCATCAAATAATTAATATTCAATAAAGGATTATTATCAATTGTGAATAAAATTCGACGCACCCTTGATGATTTTCGCCTGATTTTGCGTGATCCGGTTTTAGCCGCCACGATTCTTCTCGTGGCGGCTTCTCTGGTGCTGTTTATCCTTTGGCCCCTGTATGAAGTGCTGCGGGAAGGCTTCTTTAACGAAAAAGGCTCTTTTACGTTGCAATACTTTGGCGAATCCCTGGAAAAAACAGAAAATCTCCGCACCTTGGCAAATACGGTATGGCTGGGAATCTTCGTCAGCGCCGTATCAACATTTATTGGTTTTTTATTTGCCTACGCCGATGCATTTTTGAAAATTCGCTTCAAGCCCGTGTTCAATACTTTGGCAATTTTGCCGATCATTTCTCCACCATTTGCCTTATCCATGTCATTTATCATGCTATTCGGACAGCAGGGATTTGTGACCCGCTCTCTGTTGGGATTAAAAGAAACGAATATTTATGGTTTCTGGGGCTTAGCCACCGTACAAGTACTGACTTTTTTCCCTGTTGCGTACTTGGTTTTGGCTGGGCTTCTTCGCCAGATTGATCCAGCCTATGAAGAAGCTGCCCGTAATATGGGCGCCTCTCGCAGTCATATCTTCCGAACCATTGTCTTACCCCTTGTTCGTCCTGGTATCGCCAACAGTTTCCTGCTTGTATTCATCCAATGCGTTGCGGATTTTGGCAATGCCATGGTTATCGGCGGCAACTACAATACTCTGGCGGCTCAGATTTATATGCAAGCGATGGGAAATTACGACATGAAGGGCGGAACGGCACTAGCCACTATACTGCTGACGATCTCCGTTTTAATGTTTGTCCTGCAGAAATATTGGGTCGGCGACAAATCATACGTTACGATAACAGGAAAACCTTCCCGGGAACGGGAGTTAATCTCCGACTCTTTGCCGTTGCTTTTTGTCGGACTTCCCTGCCTGTTTATCAGCCTGTTCATTCTGATTTTGTATATGCTGATCCCCTACGGCTCGCTCGTAAACCTTTGGGGAATTGACTATACGCCAACCTTCAAGCACTATCACTACATCATGGACCTCGGCCTCAAACCGATTTTGGATACTACCTGGCTTGCGTTGATTTCTATGCCTGTTACCGGCATTCTTGGCATGATCATCGCTTTTCTTATTGTCCGCAAACATTTTTTTGGCCGTGGCTTCATTGAGTTTTCATCTTTATTGTCAATGGCGATTCCCGGCACGGTAATCGGCGTTGGCTACATTCTTGCCTACAATAAGCCGCCTCTGATTCTTACCGGCACAGCTACTATTATCGTTTTATCTTTCGTTTTTCGCAGTATGCCCGTCGGCATTCGCGCCGGCATTGCATCTCTACAACAGATCGATCCTGCTATCGAAGAGGCTGCTCAGGATTTGGGGGCTTCTTCCTTTAAGGTTTTTACATCTGTAACGATTCCCCTGATTAAATCCGCTTTCTTTAGTGGACTTGTGTACAGTTTTGTCCGTAGCATGACCGCTGTCAGCGCCGTCATTTTCCTGGTTTCAGCCAGTTACAATTTACTGACGGTATCGATTATGTCTCAAGTGGATGGCGGCAAACTGGGAGTAGCAGCCGCCTATTCTACCGTTTTAATTGTGATTGTTCTTACGGTCACTGGTATGCTTAAACTCCTGCTCAACCGGCTTGGAGTTGATCTCTCGGACGTACAGGGCGGATAAGGAGGCTCTCAGATTGGCAGCATCAAAAAGTGTCCGCGTAAAAAATCTGGTTAAAGTATTCGATAGTCCCGGCGGAAAAAAAGTCACCGCAGTCAACAACGTCTCGCTTGCTATTAAGCCGGGAGAATTCGTTACTTTGCTGGGCCCATCCGGATGCGGAAAAACAACGATTTTGCGCATGGTAGCCGGCTTTGAAAATCCTTCCAGCGGCGATGTATTCATTGGGGATGAACGAGTAAATACGCTCACGCCGGATCGCCGAGACACTGCTATGGTTTTTCAGAGCTATGCATTATTTCCTCATCTCAACGTATTTGAAAATGTCGCCTATGGGTTGAAAATCAAAAAAATGAAGCCGGAAGATATCCGGGTAAAAGTAAAAGATCTTCTCGAATTGGTTGGCTTGTCTGATTTGGAAACCCGCTCCCCCAACCAATTGTCCGGCGGCCAGCAACAACGAGTCGCCTTGGCTCGCGCGCTGGTCATGGAACCCTCCGTATTGTTGTTTGATGAACCTTTATCCAATCTTGACGCCAAATTACGTATTCATATGCGGCGGGAAATTCGCAAGATTCAACGCCAGTTCGGAATTACCAGCATTTACGTAACGCATGACCAAGCAGAAGCCATGAGTATGTCGGACCGAATTATCGTCATGAATAAAGGCGTTGTAGAGCAAATAGGTACGCCGAAAGAAATTTATGCAACACCGGCTACCCAGTTCGTTGCCGACTTTATCGGCACGGCCAATATTATTCCAAGCACAATCACAGCAATTGCAACTGGCGAAGTTGAAATTGAAGCACTGGGAACGCGTTTCAGCATTAAAACCAATCTTGTTTTGCAGCAAGGAGATGCGGTAAAACTGATTGTGCGACCGGAAACGGTGTCTCTTTCCCGGAAAGCCGGTATTCCTGCCGAGATAACTTCTTCCGTGTTCATGGGCTCTTATCAGGACTATGTGCTATCCGCACACAACCAAAATTTATTGATCATCGATTCAGACCCAGCGAATCATGAAACTTTCCAAACAGGCGAGCAAGTGTTTCT
>CAZSRN010000011.1:3229-20589 GCA_964609115.1 uncultured Veillonellaceae bacterium
AACTTCCTGCGTTTTTCCTCCGGTGAAGCTCTTGCCCGCATCGATGCAGAAAAAGCTAATCCGCAGGTTGATGTTCTATTCGGTGGACCAGCTGACACTTTTGCCGCCGGCGTAGAAAAAGGCGTGTTCGAAGCCTACTCGCCCAAGAGCGCCGACAAAATTCCGGCAAAATTCAAGGATCCCAAAAACTACTGGGTCGGAGTGGCTGTCGATCCGATCTGCTTCATGTTCAGCAATAAATTTCTTAAGGATAAAAATCTTCCGGCGCCCACTTCATGGGATGAACTGCTGAACCCTGCTTTCAAGAACAATTTGCAGATGGCCGACGCCCGCACTTCAGGAACTGCGATTTCACGTATTCTCAGCCTGACATACGTCTTGGGTGAGGATAAGGCTTATGCCTATCAGAAAAAATTGCATCAAAATGTCCAGATGTACACCAAGAGCGGTGGCGGCGGTGTCTTGCCCATCGCCAACGGTCAGGCTGCCGGCGGCATTTTCTTTCTAGTTGACGCATTAGAAACCAAATCCCAGGGTCACGATGTCGTCGTCAGTTACCCCAAAGAAGGCGTAGCCTACGCTGTGGAAGCCATGGCTATGATCAAAGGCGCCAAACAACCCGAACTGGCGAAAAAATTCCTGGACTGGGCTTCGACTGCCGACATGCAGAAACTTTACGAATCCAGCAAAATATTTTTCATTCCCACTAACCCAGACGTAAAAGTCAGCGACCCGGCGCTGGATGTATCCAAAGTTAAATTCGTCGAGGTGGATATTCTGAAAGCCGGCAAAGACCGTCAGCATCTGGTTGACCGTTGGATCAACGAAGTAATCAAATGAGACGTGATCCGGCCCTAACCGCCGCCATCACCGCCTTATGGATTTCACTCGGCGTATTTGTTCTTTATCCTTTTGCCCGTCTGTTACAAGTGACGTTTTTTGCCGACGGCTATTTCAGCGTGACCGGCCTGACACGTGTTTTCGCCAACTGGTATGACCGATCGGCCGTGTTTAACAGCCTATTTCTGGCCCTGGCAGTATCCTTGGCCGGGGTACTGCTGGGTTTCATTTTTTCTTTCGCCGTTACTCGAATGAGCCTGCCGCGCCCAGTCAAATGGTTTCTGGGCGCGATACCCGTACTGCCGCTCATATCACCGCCATTTACCAGCAGTATCGCCATCACTTTGGCACTGGGGCCCAACGGCATGCTATTTCGCTGGCTTGGATTACCCCCATTTAGCATCTTCGGCTTCTGGGGCACATGGCTCTCAGAAACCCTGACTGTTTTTCCGGTGGCTTTTCTTACCTTGTCTGCCGTGCTGGCGGCCATTGATCCCAATCTGGAAGATGCCTCCCTAAGTCTAGGCAAATCAAGGCTCGGCACATTTTTTGCCGTGACGCTGCCGCTGGCTGCTCCAGGTCTGGCGAATGCCTTCCTTCTCCTGTTCGCGAGTTCGTTGGCAGACTTCGCTACACCGCTGGTATTGGCAGGTCACTCTTATCCAGTTCTGCCTACGCAGGCCTACTTGCAGATTACCGGCATGCATGACCTCCGGAGCGGTGCTTCATTGTCTTTCATTTTGCTTATTCCAGCCTTGATCGTTTATTTTCTCCAGCGTTATTGGCTCGGTAAAAAAAGCTATGTCACGGTAACCGGCAAGGCTGGACCGCGCAGCGGCATTCGGAGTTTGGGCGCTGGCCCGGAGATATTGGTTGTTACCGTATGCGCTTTGATCTCCGCTTTTGTCCTGTTTTTGTATGCGATCATCTTCCTCGGTTCTTTGGTCAAAGTCTGGGGCGTCAACAACACCCTCACCTTTGATCATTACAACTACGTGTTTACGCGCGGCCTGAAAGCGATTGAAGATACCTTTCTCATCGCTTGCGTTGCTACGCCGCTCGGCGCCATTCTCGGCACTGCTTTCGGCTACCTGACTTCCCGCATGAAATTTCCTGGCTCGCAATTCATGGAATTTGCCTCCATGCTGAACTACGCTTTGCCGGGAACTGTCGTCGGCATTTCCTATGTTATTGCCTTCAATACTGGCCCGATTGTTCTTACCGGCACTATGGCCATCATCGTTTCGGCCTATGTTTTCCGCTATGATGCGACAGGCATCCGCTCCACCGTCGCTGCACTTCAACAAATTGACCCTTCCCTTGAAGAAGCTTCGTTATCGCTAGGCGAATCAGCCTTCGGCACATTCCGAAAAGTTACGCTACCGCTGATCATCCCCGCTGTGACCGCAGGCATGAAATTTCTCTTCATACGGGCCATGACAGCCATCAGCGCTACTATCTTTCTGGTCTCGGTGCACTGGTCGCTATTAACCACCCGCATTCTGGAATGCATGACAGAGATGCAATTTGCCCAGGCATCGGCTTTTTCCGTCGTTTTGATTCTGATCGTATTCGCTGCCAGCGCCTGTATCTCGCTGGCTTTCCGAATCGCTTACCCGCGTTATTCCCGTTAAGGAGGACTATTCATGGCAGTTCGGATTTTTCTCGAACATTTGACAAAAACTTTCATCAAGGACCGTAGTGAATTTCGGGCGGTAGACGATGTTCACCTTACCATCAACAAAGGGGAACTGGTCACTTTTCTCGGCCCATCCGGCTGCGGCAAAACCACAACATTGCGCATGATCGCCGGTTTCGAGACGCCAACGGCCGGACGAATTCTATTTGACGACCGCGACGTGACTGATATTCAGGTCAATCGGCGGGATATCGGCTTTGTCTTCCAAAATTACGCCCTGTTTCCCCATATGACGATTTTCGACAACGTCGCTTATGGCCTCAGAGCCCGCAAACAAACGGACACAGCGATCACAAACAAAGTGGCGGAAAGTCTGGAGCTTGTGGGTCTGCCCAATATCGCCGCACGCTATCCCAATCAACTTTCCGGAGGCGAACAGCAGCGCGTCGCCCTGGCCCGCGTCCTGGCCCTGGAGCCGCAGGTACTGCTTATGGATGAGCCCCTGTCTAATTTGGATGCCAAGTTGCGCATCCACATGCGGACGGAAATTCGCCGCATCCAACAAAAGCTCGGCCTGACCTGCCTCTATGTCACCCATGACCAGAAAGAAGCCCTGACCCTTGCGGACCGCATCGTAGTCATGAACAAAGGACGGGTCGAACAAGTCGATACGCCGTTTGAACTATATGCAAACCCCACAACCCTTTTCGTGGCGGATTTCATCGGTCAGGCCAACGTGCTGGAAGCCACAGCTGTTGAGCTGCAAACTGACTCTCTGACAGCAACCTGCCAAGGAAAAACTTATAGAGTCCGCTCGTTGCCAGCTTGCTCATATGCCTCGGGCACTGCAGTTTCTCTGGTCATCAGACCGGAAAGCCTCCGTCTTGCCGAATCTCCCACGGAAACTTCCATTGCCGGAACCGTCAGACTAAGGACATTCGTCGGCGATCGGCTGGAATATGAGCTGGAATTGCCGGACGGAACTCTTATCCATGCCGAAGAGCCCTATACCGTCGGCATGACCGTCTATAATGAAAAAGACGCTGTGAATATTATTCTTTCACCGTCTGATATCGTGGCTCTGCCGACCGGACGCTCTACCGCGTTAAAATGAAAGCGAGGTTCTACTAAATGACACGTGATGATCTTAAAGGTACTTTTGATTTCTCTATCCTGAAGCCCACGGCAACGGCCGCTGACATTTCAGCAGGCTGCCAGTCGGCAAAAAAACACGGTTTCAAACTGCTCATGGTGCAACCGCGCCACGCCGAACTCGCCATCCGCGAAATGGCAGGTTCAGGCGTCCTTGTCGGCATTGTGGTCGGATTTCCCCATGGCGCGGACCTGACAGAAACTAAGGCGTTCACTGCGGCAAAACTGAGTGCGCTCGGCGCGGATGAACTGGACATGGTGATGGATCTGGGCGGGTTCAAAGCCGGAGATCACGCCGCAGTCATCCGTGATATCGAGGCTGTTGTAAAAGCGGCCGGGAGCGCTATCGTCAAAGTAATTTTGGAGACAAGCGAGCTCAACAAAGACGAGATTGTCACCGCCTGCCGCCTTGTGCAGAAGGCTGGCGCCCACTTCGTCAAGACTTCAACCGGTTTTACCGCTAAAGGCGCCGATGCGTCCGACATCCGTCTCATGCGGGATACTGTAGGACCCACAATGGGCGTCAAAGCTTCCGGCGGCATTCGAACATTGGATCAAGCCCTCGCCATGTTGGATGCCGGTGCCAACCGCATTGGCGTAAGCGCAGGTGAAGAGCTGCTGGCGGAATGGGATGCACGGTTCGGCAAATAAAATCATCATGCAATTTCGAGCGAATTTGGCCTTATTAACGGCAGCCGCCATTTGGGGATTTGCTTTTGTTGCCCAAAGAATAGGCATGGACCATCTTGGCCCCTTTACGTTCAACGGCCTCCGATTCGCACTCGGCGGTCTGTCTTTGTTGCCATTAATCGTATATTCCCGCCAACAACCAAAAGTAAGAAACTCTCAAGCAAAACCCCTTTCACCTCTACCTATGGGACTAATCGCAGGTCTCATCTTATTTATTGCCGCTTCACTTCAGCAAGTCGGCATTCTCGATACAACCGCCGGCAAAGCCGCCTTTATTACTTGTCTCTATATCGTTTTCATCCCCCTGGTTGGACTATTACTTAAGCGGCGGATTGCCCGCTCAATATGGTGCGGATGCGTTCTATCCATCATCGGGTTATATCTGCTTTGTATCAAAGCAGATTTTTCCATTGCTTATGGAGATTTGCTTGAGCTGATTGGCGCATTGTTCTGGACAGCCCATATCCTCTTCATTGATCATATTTCTCGTCGGGTTGACACCTTAAAACTTGCCGCCATCCAATTTTTTACTTGCTCACTGCTTAGTTTGATTGTCGCATCGGTTTGGGAATCTACCACCCTTGCCGCTGTTCAGCAAGCCGCCATTCCGCTCTTATACGGGGGGGGTGGTTCAGTCGGCATCGCTTACACCTTGCAGATCATTGGACAAAAGAACGCCTCTCCAGCTCATGCAGCAACTGTTCTAAGCATGGAAACTGTATTTGCCGCAATCGGCGGCTTTATAATTTTGGGAGAAATATTGGGATCCCGCGAGTTATTAGGTTGTATTTTTATGCTCTCCGGCATGCTCCTCTCGCAGCAAAGCAATTTGCGCTACTGATTCAATCTTGCTGCCCTTTTTCATATTGGGGCAATATTTTCTCCAGGACCACCCGCCCCACTCCCATCGTAGGTACAGCCATAATCATTCCCAATGCGCCGAACAAACTACCGAACAAAAGCAGTCCCGTCATAACGATTACCGGATGTAGCCGGGTCGCCTTGCCAATTAGGTTTGGGTATACAATGGCATTGCTTAGCTTAAACATCACAAAATAAAATATTGCGACTTGAATCGCACTTGTCGTAGAAATTGTCATCGCAAACATTACCGCAAATACAGCTGCGGCTAATGGTCCTAAAACGGGAATCAATTCCCCCACTGCTGATATGGCTGCGAAAACTGCCGCAAACGGCAATTTGATAACGAGAAAGAACAGAAAAACACTGACTCCCGATACAAGGCAAACCGCTACCTGCCCTTTAATATACCCACCCAACACTACCGCCACATCATCAAAAAAAATCAGCAACTCCTTGCGTTCACTTGGCGGAACAAAAGAAACCAGCAATGCCTTGAGCTGCCGGCTGTCTTTCAGAAAGTAAAAAGTTATAAACGGAATTCCCACCAGCTCGACAATACCGGATAAGGCCTGAATTGCCGGAAGCAGTGAGCTTTTAAGCGCATTGATTGCAAATTCCATTGCATTGTCCATCAAACGATTGGCATAGTCCAAAATTTCCGGCGGTAGCTGTAAAGAAAGAATCCACACGGATATTTTTTCCGGATTCACTAAATCAGGAACATTGCCCGCAAACTGTTTCAAACCCGGTAGTAATGTATCGATAATCCATCCAATTGCAATAGTTGCTATCCCTGCAAAGAAAAGCAACGCCAAAAAAGCTGCAAGCCCGTTTGATAATTTTCTTGCCATTTTACACTTTACAGGATGAAGCAATAGCGCCAACAATAGCGAGATAAACAGAATCAATCCGATATCCGTGGCAAAACGGAAAATTAGCGCCACTGTCGCAACAAACCCGAGAATGTATCCAACGTGCCAATTTACCTTGATCACAATATCCTCCCTGTTTTCTGCAAATCTTCAGCTATCTATTTCCCTTTCCAGTCTACATATCCTCTTTTGTCAACACTAAAACCTGTTTTCTTATATCGTTTACAACATAAAAGGCTCGCGAAGTAAATTCGCGAGCCTTTCGTTCCATTTTTTCTTGAACTATCGCATATCCTATTTGGCGTCCATGATCTTCTGATACTCAGCTTTGATCTTCTCCATGTTTTTGGCCAACTTCTCCCAATTTGCCTTTAAGTCGCCTTTGCTCATGAAGGTCTTAAGTGCAGGGGCGCCTTTAGGAGCAGCAACGTCATCCCGAACCGAATGCATCCATCCCTTCACGATCGCTTCCTGACCTTCCTTGGACAACCACCAGTTGGTCAGCGCCTTTGCCGCTTCCGGATTTTGAGTCGATGTAAAAATGGCAATCGGACTCGGAATTACAATCGTACCATCTTCCGGATAAACCACTTTGACAGGTTCCCCTTTGGCCATGATTTTGAGAATATTTTCTTCGAGGATCATCCCTGCCAGATATTCGCCGGTAACAATTTTATTCTGAATTGCGGAGTTACCCGGCTCAACTTTTGCCCCATTCTCTTTCAGTTTGGCAAAATAATCCCAGCCATATTTTTCCGAAATTACACCCACGGCAACATATGCAGATCCGGAAAGCAAGGGACTCGGAATCGCAACTTTATTCTTCCATTTGGGCTCCGTTAATTCTTTGAAAGTTTTAGGAGCATCTTCCGGTTTGACTTTATCCGTATTATACGCAATGATCATATTGGAAATACGAACGCCGGTCCAGTATCCGTCGGAATCTTTGGCCGCAGTAACATCTTTGCGATTTGGCGCATCATATTTCATCAATAGGTTTTTCTCTTTTAACGTTAGATAGTATGATGGATCCGCTACCATCAGCAAATCCGCCTGAATTTTTTTGGCTTCAATTTCACCGGTTATCTTGGTGATAACTTTTTCAGTGCCGGCTTGAAACCACTGCACTTCGAGATCCGGAAATGCTTTTTTGATGGCTGGTTTGACACCTTCAATAATATCCGGGTAGATGGATGTGTAAATCATGAGCTTTCCGCTGATTTTCGGTGCATCCGGTTTGGCTGGCGCCGCCGGTTTCTTGTCTCCGCCGCCACAACCCGCCAGTAATGTTGTAAGCATGGCAACCGCAACAATCAGGACCGTCCACTGCATTTTTCGGTTTTTCATCCTTCTGTTTCCCCCCATCTTTTCAGTAGCATACGCAGAATCCTTTAATTATTATAGCTTTTATAAGCTGTTAGCGTCAAATTCTCCAGCTCGTTTTGATTTATTTCATAAAAAGCTTCAATTCCAGCACCGGCAAGTCTTTTCAGCTGTTTAATCCACTTATGTTTTGCGCGCATTCGTAAATAAATTGTAAAACAAAGGGAGCTACTTTAACGCAGCTCCCTTTGTTTTAGCCCTATGAGAATGTTACTCTTTCGCAGCCGCACCCTCTGCGTATGATTTAGCAAGGCGTTTGTATGACTCCAACCGACCTTTTGCATCTTGGGCCGTCTTCTCAAAAAGTTCTTCCGCTTGCTCTGGGAATTGCTTTTTCAAAGAAGAATACCGTACTTCACCCATCAAGAACTCCTTAAAGTCAGCCGTCGGCTCTTTAGAATCAAGACTGAATGGATTTTTGCCCTGTTCCAGTAATGCGGGATTGTATCGGTACATGTTCCAATATCCAGCTTCCACAGCCTTTTTCTCTTCCAGCTGGCTTGCGCCCATGCCTGCTTTGAGGCCATGATTGATGCACGGCGCATAAGCGATAATGAGAGACGGTCCTGGGTAAGCTTCCGCTTCCGCAATCGCTTTAAGGGTTTGATTCTTATCCGCTCCCATGGCAATTTGCGCCACATACACATATCCATAACTCATGGCAATCATACTGAGGTCCTTTTTCTTGGTGCGTTTGCCGCTCGCGGCAAATTTTGCAATCGCCGCTGTAGGCGTCGATTTGGAAGATTGTCCACCTGTGTTGGAATACACTTCGGTATCAAAGACCAGCACATTGACATTTTCATTCATCGCCAACACATGATCCAAGCCACCGAAACCGATGTCATAGGCCCATCCATCTCCGCCGAAAATCCAATGCGATCGTTTTACCAAGAAATCCTTGTTGTCATAAATGGAATTCAGAAGAGCATCGCTGCCTTTTTCTTTTTCCAGCAACGCAACCAGTTTAGCCGAACGGTCCCGGGTTCCCGCTCCGTTATCGATATTGGCCAGCCAATCTTCAAATGCAGCTTTCAAGTCAGCGCTTACCGATTGTTGAGTTGCTTTCTCAATGGCTGCCGCCAACCGTTGACGAGACTGTTTGACGCCTAAGAACATCCCATATCCGTACTCCGCATTATCTTCGAAGAGGGAATTTGCCCATGCGGGGCCCTGACCGAGATGGTTTTTCGTATAAGGCATTGATGGTGCACTGGCGCCCCAGATGGACGAACAACCGGTCGCATTGGCGATCATCATGCGATCACCGAACAATTGCGTAACCAGCTTGGCATAAGGTGTTTCACCACAACCGCCGCAGGCTCCGGAGAACTCCAGCAACGGGGTTTCAAACTGACTGCCTTTTACGGTTTCCTTATTCATCGGATTGGCTTTGGGGGCGAGCGTCATCGCATAATCCCACAGTGGTGCTTGTCCCAATTGAGACTCAAAAGGTTTCATAACCAAGGCTTTTTCCTTAGCCGGGCAGACCTGCGCACAGTTGCCGCAGCCAATGCAGTCCAGCGGCGATACTGCAATACGGAATTGAAGATCTTTCGCGCCAACCGCCGCTTTGGCAACAAAACCAGCCGGAGCCGCCTTCATTTCACTTTCTGTGGCAAGCGCCGGACGAATGGAAGCGTGTGGGCAAACAAATGCGCACTGATTGCACTGAATGCAATGCTCGCTCTGCCATTCCGGCACATTCAGAGCTATGCCTCGTTTTTCATACGCTGCCGTTCCGACGGGGAAGGTGCCGTCTACAAGATCCTTGAATGCACTGACCGGAAGACTGTCTCCTTCCTGGCGATTCATTGGAATCATCAGCTTTTCAACAAATGCGGGAACCTCGTCGACTACAGCTTCGCTGGAGCAAGCACATGCTACATGTTGAATATCGCGGGGTTTATCTACGGCATTTTTCCATGTTGCCGGTACATTGATTTTTACCGCTGAGCTCAACCCTTTTTCAATCGCCGCATAGTTCATGTCAATTACTTTTTGTCCCTGATTGCCATAATCGTCTACTACGGCTTTCTGCAAGTATTTCACTGCATCTTCCAGCGGAATGATAGCTGCCAGTTTGAAGAAAGCTGACTGCATAACCATGTTAATGCGCCCGCCAAGTCCGAGCTGCTGTGCAATCCCGGCTCCATCGATCGTGTAAAATTGGATTTCATTTTTTGCAATATAGCGTTTCATGAACCCCGGTAATTTTTCATCCAACTCTTCAGGCGTCCACGTGCAGTTTAGCAAAAAGACTCCTTTGGATTTCAGCCCGGCCAAGACATCATACTTGTTGACATAAGATTGATTGTGACAGGCCACAAAATCCGCCTTATTAATGAGATAGGACGATTTGATCGGTTTCTTGCCGAAGCGCAGATGAGACACGGTAATACCGCCCGATTTCTTGGAGTCATATGCAAAGTATGCCTGCGCATACATATCGGTATGATCTCCGATAATTTTGACGGCGGCTTTGTTGGCGCCAACGGTTCCATCGGAACCCAATCCCCAAAACTTGCAGGCAGTCGTTCCTGCAGGTGTTGTATCAATGTCCTCTCCTTTCGGCAGAGATGTAAATGTAACATCATCGTCGATACTGACAGTGAATCGGTCTTTGGGCAAAGCCAGCTTCATGTTGTCAAAAATGGGTACAATGTGCGAAGGAATGACGTCCTTGGACCCAAGACCATATCGCCCGCCAACAATAATCGGCTGCCATTCTTTGCCGTAGAAAGCACTCTTAACGTCGAGATACATAGGCTCTCCAATCGAGCCCGGTTCTTTCGTCCGGTCCAGCACAGTAATTTTCTTGACCGTCTTGGGAATATAACGGAAGAAATGCTCGAGTGAAAATGGACGGTACAGGTGCACTGTCAACAAGCCCACCTTTTCGCCTTTTGCACTGAGATAATCAACAGTTTCTTCAATAACGTCGCAAACCGATCCCATGGCAATAATAATGCGATCCGCATCGGCGGCGCCATAATAATTAAATAGGTGATAATCCCGTCCGGTCAATTTGTTGATCTCACTCATGTAGTTTTCAACAATTTCGGGAATCGCTTCATAATAAGAATTCGATACTTCCCGTTCCTGGAAATAAACGTCCGGATTTTGCGCCGTACCGCGAACTACCGGATGATCCGGGCTCAACGAGCGGCGACGGAAAGCATTTAATGCCTCCTGATCGATCAGTTTCTCCAGTTCGTCGTATTCCATCACTTCAATTTTTTGCGCTTCATGAGAAGTCCGGAATCCATCGAAGAAATTCAAAAACGGTACGCGTCCCTTGATAGCCGCCAAATGAGCAACTGCGCTAAGGTCCATGACCTGTTGAACGCTACTTTCTGCAAGCAGGGCAAACCCGGTCTGTCGAGTCGCCATCACATCCTGATGGTCGCCAAAAATGCTCAGCGAATTTGCCGCAACCGCTCGGGCGCTGACGTGGAAGACTCCCGGGAGAAGCTCTCCGGCAATTTTATACATATTGGGGATCATCAGCAGCAACCCTTGCGATGCTGTAAAGGTCGTCGTCAACGCGCCGGATTGCAGCGACCCATGAACCGCTCCCGCAGCTCCGCCTTCAGATTGCATTTCGGCAACTTTTACGGTCTGCCCGAAAATATTCTTTCTCCCTTGGGCACTCCATTCATCAACATATTCAGCCATGGTTGAAGAGGGGGTAATTGGAAAAATTGCAGCCACATCTGTAAAAGCATACGCAATGTGGGCGGCTGCGTTATTTCCGTCCATTGTTTTCATTTTTTTCATGCACTAAACCCTTCTTTCTTCATTTTTTGGCGTCTGACATTCAGCTCCTGCATCAGTTCAGATATGATGTATTTATTCGGCGCATATAAAGAAACTCCTTTTTCGCACAGACAGCTTAATAAAAACATTTAATGACATCTGAGGCAACCCTACAAATTTTTACGTGCTTTTTACAACAAGTTTACATTTCGCGCCGCTCCTTCAATTGACAGTGCTAAAAAGCCGCAATATAATAAATTTGTAAAGTTTCAGGCACGCCTTCTTTCCAAAAGGACGGCCTGATTTATTTTTCAGGGGGTGAGATGGATGGACTCCGACGGGCCTCATTTATGCAACACGACAATAATCAAATCCGGAGATGCGACTATCCATCTTGCGCTTGCCCACGCGATAAGGTGATAGTTTTGTGTCTCCAAATAAAAAGGAGGCACATTGCATGCTCAACGTTTTTAAAACAATCGACCATGTGCTCCAACCAGTTCCCGGCAATGAACTGGTTAAGGATTCATGGATTCGGTTGGTAAATCCCTCCGCGGATGAAATCCGAACCACCTGCATGGCGACCGGAGTACCCGAAGATTTTATCCGAGCCGCCCTTGACGAAGAAGAACGTTCCCGTATTGAAGTGGAAGAACAGTGCATGCTGGTATTAACAAATATTCCGATGATGAGAGGTCCAGACATTTATGACACTTTGCCTCTCGGTATGATCCTAACTCCAGACAACCTAATCTCCGTTTCATTGGAAGAAACCTCAATTCTGCCAATTGCTTCGACAGGGGGAAGCTTGACGGTTCCCTCCAGCACTTCCAAGCGCACTCGTTTTTTGTTGCAAATTCTTTACAAGAATGCCACAGTCTTTTTGCGGTATATTCATCAAATCAACCGACAAACCGATGAAATTGAGCGGCACTTGCGTAAATCAATGAACAATACCGAGGTTTTTCAACTTTTAGATATGGAAAAAGGCCTCACTTATTTTACCGCAGCATTGCGTACAAACGGCATTGTGCTGGATCGTTTGCTGCGCTTACGAAAAAGCGGCAATTTGCAACATTTAATTCCCATGTTTGAAGAGGATGAAGATATCCTGGAAGATGCCATCATCGAAAACCGGCAGGCGCTGGAAATGGTTCAAATGTATTCCGACATACTCAGCGGAATGATGGACGCTTTTACTTCCGTAATTTCCAACAACCTAAATCAAGTCATGAAATTCTTAGCTTCCATTACGATCTTGATTTCCATCCCTACGATGATCTCCAGTTTTTGGGGCATGAATGTCGCAGTTCCTTATCTGGGACAGTCAACAGGATTTTGGGTAGTAATAGTTGTATCCCTAATTTTGACCGGATTTACCTGGTTTATTCTTTGGAAGAAAAAAATGTTATAAATCAGTTTGCTTGATTTTATGTTTGTTAATGCCCAAAGGTCCTGTCGGCAGCAAGTCGACAGGACCTTTCTTTTCTCTATTTTATTTCGAAAAAGATCCCCCGATAATATCCTTTTCCTCCGACTATTCCAATTGGACCGGCAGTCACCTCTCCTTCCATTATTTTTTTTCGTTCACTCCCGTCCGGCTTAATGCTGAACAACGCATTGCCCTGAGAGGTATTTGTATAATAAATGAAACGACGGTCAAAATTCAAATAGCCGGATCGGTCCTCTGAAATTTTACTGCGCTGGGTTCCATCCGTTCTAACCCGATATAGCTTTTCGCCATCGGATAAATTGCTGTAAAAAAGCCAGTCGCCTGCTACCCCAAGAAACAAAGTTTCGTCGTCCGCGATCTTCGTACGCCCTGTTCCATCAAGCTTTACCCGGTAAGGCTTAAACCTATCCGAGCCATTGGCGTAATAAACCCAATCCCCAAAAACTACCGTATTTTCCGCAATATCTTCTGTAATCAGAAACGGCATGCCGCCGGTCTTTGGTATTGAAAAAATCTGGCGATTTCTTACGAAAACCAACCGATTGCCGGCAATACTAAGCTGTTCTGCCGGACCGTCCAGCAATCTAGCCGCCTTAGATCCATCCAGATTTGCCTGATAAATTGAGTGTCCATCCGACCAGTTCGAATAATACAGTTTATCCTCTGCGATATTTAGATCCCATACTTCTTGATCTGTTACCAACTCATCCGACAAAAACCGGTCTGTCCGAAAACGCCAAATGGTTTCTTCGGTTTCCCCCGACAATGAGTCCGCCTTGCGCAGATAATAGATCCAGCCGTTTTTCTCTGCCACGACTCCCCGATTCACAGTATTACCAGCGTAATTTCCAGCGTTGACCGAAGAGGCTTCCATTTGTATCGGTTGCACGAAACTCGTTGGATGTGGTTTCTTGCTGGCTAAAACTTTTCGCCCCCGCCAGGTTTCGACAGCCCGCAGAAGAGCCTCTGCCGTACGTTGTCGTTGAATCCGGTCCAAAATCATTTTTGCGTTGGCCGGATTGGGCATCATGATCCCTTCAGTCAAAATAGCAGGCACCCAGGTAGAATTCAGCACTACCAATCTAGGCCGATCCTGCAATATTTCCCGTTGTGTGCCGAGCGAACCAACCAGTTCATCTTGCGTAATGCGGGCCAAATCATATGCCGGATTGACTGCTGAGGAATTATATAATACTGTCGTGCCAAACTCCCGACTTCGGGACAATTTCTCCTCCGGCAATGAATTATTATGAACAGAAATAAAAACTGTCGCATCAACGATATTGGCCATATCGGCTCTTTCCAGCAATGACGGTTCAACATCCGTGCTACGGGTCAATAAAACATTCCACCCTTTTGATGTAAAAAGACGAGCTGCACGTAAACCAATATCCAGGTTGAGATCTTTTTCCATAATAAAGTTTTTTACTGCGCCGGTATCTTCTCCTCCATGTCCCGGATCTATCACGATGGTGGGAACTTCTTTTTTGTCTCCGCGCGGAATACTAAACACTAAATATGTGCGCATGCGAATAATTCCATTATCGGTTTTTACAGTCTTTCGCCGCACCGTGGAAAGCTTTATTTGCGTTGCCGCTGAGGATTGTAAGGACAATTTGATTTTGCCCGCGCCTAAATGTTCTACTGTCAACGGCAAGCCTGCGGGTAGGTCACGCCAAGCTGGAACCACATTTGTTATCGTCACTTCCAGCCTATCCGCAGTTCGTTTTTCGTCAAAAGCAGGGATTAATTGATACCCCAAAACATTTTCCACATTATAACCGGTCTTTTGGTCGTCAATCGCCACCGCAACAACAGTTCTCTCTTGCAGTGTAAACCATTTTATTTCCGGAATAGTATACGGATTCAGTATCCTGGCTGCACTCACTACATTCGTCCAATAGCAGATAAAAATGCTCCCAAACAATAGCAGCCATAAAATCTTCTTCACTTTCGTTTCATCCTTCCCTATTTTCAGAAAGCTTTCGCCCAAATTAACTCTTTTATGTGTATTCGCCATGTTTTCGTAAAATCCCCCAACTTTTTTGCTGTTAAAGTTGCTGTTAAAAAACCGGAACTGTCAACACAGTCCCGGTTTTTGCCAATGTCATTGCAAAATAATTTTTTATATCATTTCCGGATTAAATAGGCCGAAGCAGGTAAAAAATATGCAACTTCCACCGGAATCCCAGCTTCGGGTTTTTCATCTTCTTTTTTAGGACTATCGGCAATCTTCCAGTGCAACGTCACGGGCCTACCCGGCAAATATTCCAATGTCGCTCTGCCATTTTCCGGACTTAAGCCGCTTTTCCATTCCACATAGGCTATCGCGCCACTAACCGTCCCCGCCATGGAAACCCCACCTACACTGGAATCTACTCGGCGACCGTAATCATAGACAGCTGTATGCGCCACCTTAATAATCTGCCCTTCTTGTTCAATAATCAAGGTAAATGCCGTGTTATCGACAAAGGCATACCATGTACCATCAAAAGCTCCGGGCACAAAAGAGCCTTTAGGCGTCGTCCCTTTGGGTGGCCACAATCCTGTTGAATCATTGGGAATGCTTCCGTTTCCCGGAGTACTCGGACTCCCCTCCGGTGAAGGTGAAACTCCATCCGCCGAAACCGAAAACGGAACCATCGCCATGGTTGCAAAAATCAAGAAAAACAGCATCCACGTTTTTCTTTTTGCCAAATCAACTGCTTTCCAACTGCGCATCGCGCTACTTCCTCCAAACAAACCGCTTATCATCTTTTATTATATCGTTTGGATTCATAGATTTCTTCAATCATTGGCAAAACGCTTACTCCCTTTATACTATCCAGTCACAAGTTGTCGGAATTAAAGAGGCAATGCCTATGATTCTTTACTGTACACTGTCCAGAAGAACTTCTGCGATATCTCTGGTTTTAACGGTTTCGTCAACATTTTTCGTTTTGGTTCCATCATCCATCATGGTCAGGCAGTAAGGACAGGCCGTAAGCACCAATGCCGCTCCTGTCGACAAAGCCTGTTCGGTTCGTTCCACATTAATCCGTTTGCCAATGGTTTCTTCGAGCCACATTCTTCCTCCACCCGCACCACAACAGAAGCCTTTTTCGTGATTTCGGTCCATTTCTTTCGGCTTCAGTCCAGGAATTGCGGCAATAATGGAGCGCGGTTCACTGTAAATGTCATTGTACCGCCCCAAATAGCAGGAATCATGATAAGTGCAGGAAACATCAATGGCTTGATGCGGTTTCAATTTGCCTCCACGAACCAAATCCGCCAACAACACAGAGTGATGAACTACTTCAAACGTTCCGCCAAATTGCGGATACTCATTTTTGATTGTGTTTAGGCAATGCGGACAAGACGTGATGATTTTTTTCACGCCGTAGTTTTTCCATTGCTCAATATTCCCGGAAACCAGTGTCTGATAAAGATATTCGTTGCCCAGTCGGCGGGCGGAATCGCCGCAGCAAGTTTGCTCCTTGCCCAATACTGCAAAGGAGACCCCTGCTTTTTGCAGCAACTTGATCACTGCCGTTGCGACTTTACGGTTGCGTTCGTCAAAGGTTCCGGCACAGCCGACAAAATACAAAAATTCCACTTCCTTGTTTTCAGCCAAGGTCTGAACCGCCAATTCCTTCTTCATCCACTCTGCTTCGCTACGTCCAATTCCCCAGGGATTGCCATGCCGTTCCATTCCGGTAAATACGGCTTTCAATTCATGCGGAAAGTTGCTCTCCATCATCTGTAAATTCCGGCGCATATCTACAATCTTGCCGACATGTTCTACAAAAACCGGACATTGTTCTTCGCAGGAACCGCAGGTAGTACAAGCCCAAACCGCTTCCTCCTCAATAACATCCGGCACCAGCATCTTGGCCTCTTCTTCCTTCACTTCACCTTTTAACAACATCGGTCCCTGTACATACAAGTGACGGTTCAGATCTTGAGTAAGTTTCTTCGGTGAAAGCGGTTTATTCGTTAAATAGGCTGGACAATTATTTTCGCACCGTCCACAGCGAATACACGCATCGCCATCCAACAACTGCTTCCACGTAAATTGCTGAATTTGGGCCACACCAAACTGTTCAATAGCTTCATCTTCCATATCAAGGGGCGTCATTGCCGTACACGCCTTGTCTTTGGCCAATATTTGATTCAAGGGTCCCGTTATGATATGGAAAAACTTTGAATGGGGTATATAGGCGATAAAGCCAAAACTCAAGAATAAATGAACCCACCATGTAACGGCGTGAGCCGTTTTTAAAGACGCCTTGCCCATACCGGTAAACAGCAAGGATATAGCCCACCCCACAGGATTCCACATAAACCAGGGGTCACCAACCCAGGCAATTCGCAATCCTTCCAACAGAAATCCTGTTACAAAAATTGCCTTCAGTAACCCTAACGAAATCAAATCCGTCATTTGATTGTCAAGTCCGGGCGTCTGAGTCATATAGCGACGCCAAAAAGCAATTCCAATACCGATCAATGCAAACACTCCAAAAATATCCAACGCCAAAGAAAGAACTAAATAATATCCGCCATAAAACAACGGGATATTCAAATCTTCGGTAACCGCCACCGACAACGTGCCAATCGCGCAAACGACAAAAGCGGAAAAAATCAATAAATGCATCATGCCGGGAACAGTTTCTTTCAATATTCGCAGATGAAATAAAGAATTGTTAATAAAGCGTACGATTCCCTGCGA
>CAZSRN010000012.1:0-19865 GCA_964609115.1 uncultured Veillonellaceae bacterium
CTTGCCAAGGCGAGGGTCGCGAGTTCGAATCTCGTTTTCCGCTCCAACGATAGACTTCCGGCAGTATTCTGCCGGTTTTTTTGTTGATTGTTTTTTGCGGGTAAGAATGTTACAATAAAATTCAATGCAAAGGGCTGTTTTTGGCTCCTTGCCGAAAATGACTTCAGCAGGATTCAAAGGAGGACAACACGTGAAAGTTAAAGTAGAAAAAAAAGAACACAATATTACAGAATTGGTCATCGAATTGCCGGTGGAAGACGTTGCCAAAGCATTTACCAAGGCATATCAAAAACTGGTGCAACAGGTGAATATTCCAGGTTTCCGTAAGGGAAAGGCCCCGAGAAAAATGCTTGAAATGCGTGTAGGACCTGATGGAATGCGCTCGGAAGCCTTTGATTTTATCATTCCTGATGCCTATCGACGTGCGGTGGAGGAAAATTCTATCGAACCAGTAGGACGACCGGAAGTGACTGAGGTCACATTGAACGAAGGTGAGCCTTGTGTGTTTACGGTCAGTGTCATTACTAAGCCGGAAGTCACGCTCGGTGATTATAAAGGCTTGACGGTAGAGTCCCCGTCAACGGAAGTTACGGCGGAAGAAGTCGACAAGCAGATTGAAGCCTTGCGAGAACGGCACGCAAAAATGGTAGTTGCAGAGGATGCGGCACTGGGGCAGGGAGATTTTGCGCTCATTGATTTTGAGGGTACAGTCGACGGCAAGCCGTTTAGTGGCGGACAATCAAAGGGATACCCATTGGAAATTGGTTCGGGCAGCTTTATTCCCGGTTTTGAAGATCAATTGATTGGTGCGAAGTCCGGTGAAGAACGCGAGGTCAAGGTAACTTTCCCTGCAGACTATTTTGTGGCTGAGTTGGCAGGCAAAGAAGCTGTGTTTATGACGAAGGTCAATGACGTAAAACGCAAGGAATTGCCTGAACTAAACGATGATTTTGCCAAGGAAGCGGGAGACTCCGATACTTTGGTCGAAATGAAGGAAAAAACACTGGCCAAGCTGACAGAAGCAGCAAAGAACAAAGATGAAGCAGCTTTCCGCGAAGCAGCTTTGAAAAAAGCTGTTGCCAATGCCACTATTGAAGTGCCTGAAATCATGGTGGACGATCAGGTGGAGCATATGGTTCAAGATCTGGATATGAGCTTGAGGCAGCGTGGTCTGGATCTCGATAAATATTTGGGGTACATGAATACGGATATTGCCGGGTTGCGTGAGCGTTATCGTCCGGCTGCACTTGAAGAAGTGCGGACAGAACTGGCGCTTGAAGCTATTGTTAAAGCGGAGAATATTTCCGCGTCGGATGAGGAACGCTCTGAAGAAGTTGAAAAGATGGCCAAAGCGTATAAAATGTCAGATGCGGATTTGAAAAAATTGTTGGCGGATAAAAGACATGCCGAGGCGGTGACGGAAACCATCCTGCGCCGAAAGGCAGCACAGCTTGTTGTTGATTCGGTTGTAAAATCATAGAATTTTCGGTAAGATATAGATAAGTTAATTCAAAATGAGGTGATTGCCTTGAGCTTTGTACCGATTGTAGTGGAACAGTCTAACCGGGGCGAACGCGCTTATGATATTTGGTCACGTTTACTTAAAGACCGTATTATCTTTTTGGGCGGTCCTATCGATGATACTGTTGCAAATCTTATTATTGCACAGTTGTTGTTTCTTGAGGCTGAAGACCCGGATAAGGATGTCCAGATGTATATCAACTCTCCCGGTGGCGTAGTGACTGCCGGCTTGGCAATTTATGATACGATGCAGTATATCAAGCCGGATGTAGCGACAATCTGCCTGGGTTCTGCTGCAAGCATGGGAGCCTTGCTTCTTTCCTGCGGCGCGAAGGGAAAACGTTACGCCTTGCCTTATTCCCGCATTATGATTCATCAACCGTGGGGTGGGGCGCAAGGACAAGCTACCGATGTTGAAATTCACGCGCGTGAAATTTTGCGACAGCGGGAATTACTCAATGAGATTCTGGTGGGCAATACGGGGCAACCGTTGTCGAAGATTCAACAAGACACCGAGAGAGATTATTTTATGTCGAGTGAACAGGCCAAAGAATATGGGATTATTGATTCCATTATGTCCCGCAGGGCTTCCGGCGGAGAACAATCCCGATAGGGGGTATGACTTTGAAATTTGGTGAAGATAAGGTTCAGTTAAAATGTTCTTTTTGCGGGAAACTGCAAGAGCAGGTCAAAAAATTGGTGGCTGGTCCCGGAGTATATATTTGTGATGAATGCATTGAACTGTGCAATGAAATCATCGAGGAAGAACTGGGCGAAGAGATTTCGGCAGGAGGGAAGGAACTTCCCAAACCCAAGGAAATCAATCGCATTCTTGATGATTATGTTATTGGACAGGATCAAGCGAAGAAAATTTTGTCGGTAGCTGTATACAATCATTACAAACGCATTGAAATGGGCAACAAGGCAGCCGATGTGGAATTGCAAAAATCCAACATCATTATGCTGGGACCTACGGGCTGCGGCAAAACGCTGCTGGCGCAAACATTGGCGAGAATATTGAATGTTCCTTTTGCCATGGCTGATGCGACTTCGCTGACCGAAGCCGGGTATGTCGGCGAAGATGTCGAAAACATTTTGCTCAAGCTGATTCAGGCGGCAGACTACGATGTGGAAAAGGCTGAGCGGGGAATTGTCTATATCGACGAGATTGACAAGATAGCCCGCAAGTCGGAAAATCCGTCGATTACTCGCGACGTTTCCGGTGAAGGGGTACAACAGGCTTTGTTGAAGATTCTGGAAGGGACTGTGGCAAGTGTGCCGCCGCAAGGTGGACGCAAGCATCCTCACCAGGAATTTATACAGATAGATACCACGAATGTGTTGTTTATTTGCGGTGGTGCTTTTGACGGGATTGAAAAGATCATTGCCAACCGGATTGGCACGAAAACCATGGGATTTGGATCGGAAGTCAAGAGCAAGGAGGAACGGAAAGTTGGCGAGTTTTTGCGTCAGCTTATGCCGGAAGACCTTTTGAAATTTGGGTTGATTCCTGAATTTGTCGGACGGTTGCCGGTAACGGTAACGTTGGATTCTTTGGATGAAGAAGCTCTGGTCAAGATATTGACCGAGCCTAAAAACGCATTGGTTAAGCAGTATCAAAAACTGTTGGAATTGGATGGCGTACAGTTGGAATTCAAGGAAGAAGCATTGAGAGCAGTGGCTGGAGCCGCACTGAAACGCAAGACAGGGGCGCGCGGACTGCGCTCAATTATTGAAGAAGTTATGTGCAATGTAATGTATGACGTTCCGTCTCGTAATGACGTCAATAAGTGCATTGTCACCAAAGAGTGCATTCTGAACAAGGATGAACCCATTCTTGTAACGAGCGGTGAACGCACAAAATCGAAAAAGAAGGAAGAGTCAGCCTGAAGAATTGGAACATTTGCGATAGCTTGAAGAAAAATAGTTGATGATTTCCGGGAGATTATTCTTCCGGAAATTTTTTTGAAAGGAATTTTGACTATCGAGTGAGAAATTAATACACAAAGAATGATGAAAGGGATCATGCAGTTCATAGTAGTAAGAAGGAGGCTTAATCATGCCGAAAAATATAAAAACCATGATTTTGTTGCCATTGCGTGGCGTACTGGTTTTTCCCTATATGATTATTCATTTGGACGTGGGCCGCGAAAAGTCGATTAATGCGCTGGAACAGGTAATGATGCAGGATCGCCTGATTATGCTGGCTACCCAGCGGGATGCTCAAAACGACAAACCCATGCCGGCGGACATTTATGAGTCGGGAACTGTTGCGGAGATCAAACAACTGCTAAAACTGCCGGGAGGCACGATGCGTGTGCTGGTGGAAGGGCTGCATCGAGCGCGGATTACCAAATATGTGAAAGAAGAACCGTTTTTTGAAGTGGAAGTCCAGGAATTTAAGGATGTAATTGTGCGAAAAACGCCGGAAATGGAAGCACAATCGCGAATGTTGGCGTATCAATTCGAACAATGGGCCAAACTGAGCAAAAAAATTCCACCGGAAACAATTTCTACGGTTGTAACAGTTGACGATCCCGATCGACTGAGCGACCTAATCTTGGGACATTTGCCGCTCAAACTGGAAGACAGACAAGAATTGCTGGCGGCTGTCGATGTCCATAAACGAATTGATCTTCTGACGGAAATTATCAATCGGGAGATGGAGATTCTTGAGATCGAAAAAAAGATTAGCGGTCGCGTACGCAAGCAAATGGAAAAAACGCAGAAAGAATATTTTCTGCGGGAACAAATGAAGGCTATTCAGCAAGAATTGGGCGACAAAGACGAGCGGGCATCCGAAGTTGAAGAATATCGACAGAAGATGAAGGAACAAGATCTGCCCAAAGACGTGGCGGAGAGAGTGACGAAAGAAATCGACCGCTTGGAGAAGATGTCGCCGATGTCGGCAGAGAGCGGCGTTATCCGTACGTACCTTGACTGGTTGCTGGGACTTCCGTGGGCGAAGGAATCGGCAGATCGTCTGGATATAGATATTGCCGAAAAAATTCTGGAGGAAGACCATTATGGGCTGGAAAAGGTCAAGGAACGAATTTTAGAGTATCTTTCTGTCCGAAAATTGGCGGAGACCATGAAAGGTCCTATTCTTTGTCTTGTTGGACCACCGGGCGTCGGTAAAACTTCGCTGGCCCGCTCCATCGCCCGGTCCATGGAACGAAAATTTGTCCGTGTATCTCTTGGAGGGGTGCGGGATGAAGCGGAGATTCGGGGACATCGTCGTACTTATGTTGGAGCGTTGCCAGGCCGGATCATTCAGGGGATGAAGACGGTCGGTTCAAAAAATCCGGTATTTTTATTGGATGAAATTGATAAGATGAGTTCTGATTTTCGGGGCGATCCTGGAGCTGCGTTGCTGGAAGTTCTCGATCCTGAGCAGAATAATTCTTTTAGCGACCATTACATTGAATTGCCTTTTGATCTGTCTCACGTTCTTTGGGTGGTAACGGCCAACGCGATGCATAATATACCGCGGCCTTTGCTGGATCGAATGGAAATGATTACAATTTCCGGCTATACCCAGGAAGAAAAAATTCAGATCGCCAAAAAATTCCTTATCCCCAAACAACAGCATGAGCATGGCCTGACTGGCCGTCATATCGGATTTCCAGACAATGGAGTCGAAAAGATTATTCGTAGTTACACTCGCGAGGCGGGCGTTCGTAATTTGGAACGCAGCGTGGCTACACTATGCCGAAAAGTGGCGCGACAAATTGTGCAGAAAAAGAAAAAAACACTGCGCATGACGCCGAACAATGTTGAGTTGTTTCTTGGGCCACCCAAGTATCACTGGAATGAAGCAGAACGTAACAGCCAGATAGGTGTGGTTACGGGACTTGCCTGGACGGAAGCCGGAGGCGATGTATTGCCTGTAGAAGTTACGACGATGAAGGGCAAGGGAAACCTGACTTTGACCGGTCAGCTGGGCGATGTGATGAAAGAATCGGCGCAGGCGGGATTTAGTTATATCCGTTCCAAAGCTGCGGAGTTGGGTATTCCAGACGATTTTTACGAGAAGATGGATATTCATGTTCATTTACCGGAAGGAGCGATTCCTAAGGATGGTCCTTCCGCGGGCATTGCCATGGCAACGGCGATGATTTCTGCGTTAACCGGCATCAAGGTGCGCAACGATTTGGCCATGACCGGCGAAATTACTTTGCGTGGAAGAGTGTTGCCTGTAGGCGGTATCAAAGAGAAAGTTTTGGCGGCTCACCGCGCGGGGATTAAGACGTTGCTGTTGCCCAAAGAGAATAAGCGGGATTATACCGAAATCCCAGAGAATGTCCGCCAAAATCTGGATTTTATTTGGGTGGAGCACTTGGATGAAGTGTTGAAACAGGCGTTGATCAAGCCTGAGCGAGCTCGGGAATGATCTGGGAAGTAATCAAGGCAGAATATGTTGCCTCCGCGGTAAAGGCATCGCAGTTTCCAGAAGGGACCGAGCCGGAGGTAGCTTTTATTGGTCGTTCTAATGTGGGAAAGTCTACGTTAATCAATTCGCTATGCCGATTTAACGGACTGGCCAGGACCAGTGGCGAACCGGGAAAAACTCGGACAGTGAACTTTTACCGAGTGACATTTAAACGCGAGGATGGTTTGCGCCGATCCCTGTTTTTAGTTGACTTACCCGGGTATGGGTATGCAAAACGCAGCAAATCGGAACGGCAGGATCTCATGGACTGGACACAGCACTATTTTCGAGAATCAGAACGATTGCGCTTAGTGGTCCAACTGCTGGATATCCGTCGAGAACTTCAGCCTCTTGATATTGCGGTAAACGAGTGGCTCCGGGCGGAAGGCATTATCGTACAGCCGGTCGCTACAAAAATGGATAAATTGAGCCGGGGAGCGGCTGGAGCAGCTCTACGGGCGTTGAACGGCAAGTTGGGATTATCTGCGGAAAATAAGATGCTGGGATATTCTGCGCTGACTCCTTCGGGTAGAACAGAGTTGGTGGAACGACTGATAGAGGCGGTAGGGTTTGATGCCATTGACACAGTTTGACAAACAACTGCTGAACTGCATCCAGACTGGATTGCCGTTGACGCCGGCCCCTTTTGCCGATATTGCCGCTCAGCTTGGTTGTAATGAGAATGAGGTGATCAGCCATCTGGAATCTTTACAGGCGCAAGGGGTGATTCACCGTTTTGGCGCTTTTTTCAATGCGGAGTCGTTGGGATATCTGGGGTGGTTAGTAGCAGTCAAAGTTCTTCCGGAGTTTTTGTCCGATGTGGCGTTGACTGTCAACGCCTGGCCACAGGTTACTCATAATGATGAACGAGACCATTACTATAATCTTTGGTTTACACTTCAGACGCGAAATGAAGCGACGATGAGGGAGTTAATCAATACGGTAAAAACATTGCCGGGTGTTGAAGAAGTGATTTGCATGCCAACAGCTGAGCGATATAAGGTAAATGTCGAATTCCATATGGAGTAGGTGCTGTGTGACGGATAATGTGGACAAACAGGTTATCAGGCGGGTACAACAGGGATTTCCCTTGACATCGGCGCCTTACCAAATGATGGCGACGGAAATCGGAATTTCTGAAGCGGAGTTTCTCGATCGGTTGCAACGCATGAAAACTCAGGGAATATTGCGCAAAATGGGGGCGGTGCTTCAGCACCGAGTTGCCGGGTTTCATGGCAATGCCCTCTGTTGCTGGCGGATTCCGGACGAAAGCGTGAATGAAATAGCTGCCGGTATGGCGGCTTATTCGTTTATTTCACATGTTTACCTGCGACGACCGCATGAAAAATGGCCCTATAACTTATATACGGTATTTCATAGTCCAACAAGGGAAAATTGTCTTGAACGGATCGAGGCGGTGGCGCGTGGATTGGGACTGAATGAATATCAAGTGCTTTTCAGCCGCAAGAATTGGAAACGATCTACGTTGATGCTGCTGCAAGAAACACATGAGGAGAGATAAGCATGATCACGCACTTTTCCGCCTTAATCGAAGAGGTATTGACGACCGGGCCATCTCGGGTGGCAGTTGCGGCGGCGCAAGATGACGCAGTGCTTCAAGCTTGTCGGAATGCTTCTGAACAGGGTGTAGCAACCTTTACGTTGTTTGGAGACCGGGAAAAAATAGAAGCAGTTGCGCAAAAATCGGAGGTATGCCTTGAGGGTATGCAGATTGTCAACGAACCGGACGATTTGCGATCCGCCTTGCGTGCTGTCGAATATGTTTCGAGCGGCAAGGCCGACATTGTGATGAAAGGCTTGATCAATACAAGCGATTTACTGCGGGCAGTGCTGGATAAGACGGTTGGGTTGCGTACGGGCCGAGTATTGAGCCATCTCGCACTATTTGAATTAAAAGGGTTTGACCGGCTGATAGGAGTGACCGATGGGGGTATGAATATTGTGCCGACACTAACCCAAAAAGTGGATATCATCCAAAATGCTGCCGGGGTATTTCGACGGTTGGGAGTGAACCCTGTTAAAGTGGCGGTGTTGGCGGCTGTAGAAACTGTAAATGCTGATATGCCGGGGACAATTGATGCAGCGGCACTGGCCAAAATGGCTGATCGTGGCCAAATCAAGGATGTGATTGTGGACGGACCGTTGGCGCTTGACAACGCAGTCAGTGCGGATGCGGCCAAACATAAAAAAATTATGAGTCCGGTGGCAGGGAATGCTGATATTTTACTTGTTCCCAATCTTGAGGTAGGTAACGTTTTGGGAAAATCGCTGGTCTATATGGGTGGTGGGAAAATTGCCGGGCTGATCGTTGGCGCCCGCCGACCGGTAGTGGTAACTTCGCGCGCCGATACCCCGGAGAGCAAGGTGTTTTCAATTGCACTGGCATCACTCTGCGGTCGTGACAAATAGTGAAGTTATAGGCGGATCGCTTGCATTTTCGCGAAATGATTATTGGGAAAAGTTTTGGAAACCAGGTTTGCATAATGAAGGACTGACGGTTATCGAAAAGAGGAGGAGCTCATATGTTTGGACTGGGAATGCCGGAACTGATTTTAATTCTAGTTATTGCTCTCGTGATTTTTGGCGCCAAAAATTTGCCGGATATTGGTAAGGCTTTTGGCAAAACCATTCATGAGTTCCGTAATGCCACCAGCGGAGAACCGGATAAAGCTGACATGGAAAAAAAAGAGATTCCTCCGACGAACCCGGACAAAAAACAGGAACCTGGGAAATGAGGCCGTACCATGGAACAAATACCTAGGGATGCAAATCAAGATTTACGGGAGATGACCCTGGTTGGTCATCTGGGTGAATTGCGCCGGAGAATTTTAATTTCTTTCATCGCGATTGTGCTGGGAACATGGGTCGCGTATGTGTATATTGACGAACTGATGCGACTGGTGATCGAACCAGCGGGTAAACTTTATTTCATGAGTCCGGCGGAAGGCTTTTTTGCTTATTTGAAACTGGCTGTATTTGTTGGTTTTATGTTGGCGTTACCGGTTGTATTATGGCAAGGATGGGCATTTGTTGCACCTGCGTTGACCTCCGGTGAAAAAAAATGGGCGATACTCATGGTGCCTGGTTCAGCAATTCTTTTTTTTGTCGGGGTTTCGTTCGCCTATTTGTTGGTTTGGCCGGCTGCGGTTAAATTTTTTCTTGGGTTTGGCAGCGAAACATTACAACCCATGCTGTCGTTGGGCCAGTACTTATCTTTTTTATTGTCCTTTATTTTGCCGTTCGGAATTATTTTCAACTTGCCATTGGGTCTGTTGGTGCTGGGGAAAATGGGCATTATAAATTCCCGATTTTTAGCAAAACAGCGTCGAGTGATGATTGTAGCGGCTTTTATAGTGGGTGGAATTATCACACCGACACCGGATATTTTTTCGCAGACCATGATGGCGGTACCGATTATTCTACTCTATGAAATGAGCATCTGGGCGGTAAAAATTTTGCTGGGAAAATAGAGAGATGGAAGGGTTAACTTGACAAAAAAGCTGTGGATAGATATATTGTGAATACAACTTCATGTGAATCGGCGAAGAAGGGAAGAGTAGCGGATAGGCGCCAGACAGAGAAGGAACCCAAGGCTGTGAGGTTCCTTGGCAGTTATCGCGTGAAGGTCGTCCTGGAGCTGTTCGGCTGAATAATACTGAGTAGGCCGGGCCGGATTGTCCCGTTACGACAGGTGAGAGTCTGCATTTGCAGAAAATCGGGTGGTACCGCGGAAGCATGTCCTTTCGTCCCAAAGAGTAGGGATGAAGGGGCTTTTTTTGTAGAAACAGCATGCACAAAAATCAGGGGAGGAAACGACAGTGACGAAAGAAAATATTCCAACAGTATATGATCCGGCGGCGGTAGAAGCAAAATGGTATAAAAAGTGGGAAACGGATCGGGTGTTTCATGCGGAACCCGTCGCAGAGGGGGAACACTATAGTATTGTCATTCCTCCGCCTAATGTCACCGGTCAGCTCCATATGGGGCATGCGTTGGATAATACGTTGCAGGATATTCTGATTCGATGGCGACGAATGCAGGGATATGATACCTTATGGATGCCTGGTTGCGACCACGCCGGTATCGCAACACAGATCAAGGTGGAGGAAGTACTTGCCAAAGAGGGAGTTTCCCGCTACGATCTTGGCCGTGAAAAATTTATCGAGCGCGTTTGGGAATGGAAACATCAGTATGGCGATAGAATTACCAACCAACTGAAACGGTTAGGGGCTTCCTGCGATTGGGAGCGGGAACGTTTTACGATGGATGAAGGCTGTTCCAAAGCAGTGCGTGAAGTATTCGTTACCCTATATGAAAAGGGGCTGATTTATCAAGGAAACCGGATTACCAATTGGTGCCCGCGCTGTAATACGGCTTTGTCGGATATTGAGGTGGAGCATGAGGATACGGCAGGTAAGCTATATCATGTGCGCTACCCGATGCAGGAAAATCCCAATGAATTTGTGACCGTTGCAACGACTCGCCCGGAGACCATTCTGGGTGATACAGGAGTTGCGGTGAATCCAGCTGACGAACGTTATACGTCTGTAGTTGGCAAAAACTTGGTGTTACCTCTTGTCGGTCGCACTTTACCGATTATTGCGGATGAATATGTAGATCCAGCATTTGGCACTGGCGCGGTGAAAGTGACACCGGCCCATGATCCGAACGATTTTGATATGGGGCAGCGACACAATTTGCCGACGATCCGTGTGATTGGAAATAATGGGACTATGACGGCGGAGGCGGGCGAAGCTTATGCCGGACTCGACCGTTATGAATGCCGAAAAAAACTGGTGGCGGATTTGGACGCAGCCGGCTATTTGGTAAAAATTGATGACCATGCCCATGCGGTCGGCCATTGTCAACGCTGCAACACTGTAGTGGAACCGTTGGTTTCCAAGCAGTGGTTTGTGCGTATGCAGCCGCTGGCCGATCCGGCGATGGAGGTGGTTCGCGCCGGTAGAACCGAGTTCGTTCCGGAACGTTTTACAAAAATTTATATGAACTGGTTGGAAAACATTCGGGATTGGTGCATATCCCGGCAAATCTGGTGGGGACATAGGATTCCTGCATGGTACTGTCAGTCTTGCGGCAAGACAAGTGTCTCCCGGCAAGATTTGACGGTTTGCCCGCATTGCGGCGGCGCAGTGGAGCAGGACCCGGATGTGCTGGACACTTGGTTCAGTTCGGCGTTATGGCCGTTTTCTACCATGGGTTGGCCTGATCAGACGAAAGAATTGGCTCGCTATTATCCGACCAGCGTACTGGTAACCGGCTACGATATTATCTTTTTCTGGGTGGCCCGCATGATGTTCATGGGTATGGATTTCATGCAGGAAGTTCCCTTCCGCCATGTGTTTATTCATGGGTTGGTTCGGGATTCGCAAGGACGCAAGATGTCGAAGTCCCTCGGTAACGGAATTGATCCGTTGGAGGTCATTGAAAAGTACGGGGCGGATACGCTGCGGTTCACTTTGGTAACCGGAAACACGCCTGGCAATGATATGCGTTTCTATTGGGAACGTGTGGAGTCGAGCCGAAACTTCGCCAATAAGATTTGGAACGCTTCCCGTTTTGTGCTGATGAATCTGGAAGATTATGATTCGACGACGCCATGCGGCGAATTGGCATTGACTGATCGCTGGATTTTGTCGCGATACGCGCAGACCGTGTCCGGTGTGACGGAAAACATGGAAAAATTTGAATTGGGCGAAGCGGCCCGGATGCTGTACGATTTTATCTGGGGTGAATTCTGCGATTGGTACATCGAACTGGTAAAACCCCGCTTGTATAATAAGGAGGGAGCAACCGGCCGCCGCACGGCACAGTATGTGCTGGCATATGTGCTGGAGCGAACGATGCGGCTGCTGCATCCTTTTATGCCCTTTATCAGCGAAGAAATTCGCGAACATCTGCCGCATGAAGCAGGCAGTATTGTGCGAGCGACATGGCCATCGGCAGAGCCGGCCAAGATTGATGTCACAGCGGAAGCACAAATGAATGCGGTGATGGATACCATCAAAGCAGTGCGAAATATGCGTGCGGAAATGAATGTGCCGCTCGGCCGCAAAGGAGAAGTAATACTGCAACCGGCTAATGAGGATCTGGCAACGATCCTGTCGGATAATATTCCTTTCATTAAGACCATGGCAACGGCGGAACCTGTAAAAATAATTTCGGCGGGCGGTGACAAGCCGGAAAACTCCGTATCGCGTGTGATCAGCGGAATTGCAGTCTATCTGCCGCTAAAAGGCCTGATTGATGTAGAAAAAGAGATTGCCCGAATGAACAAGGAATTGGCGGGAATGGAAAATGAACTGACACGGATCAACGGCAAACTTTCCAATGAAGGATTTCTTGCCAAGGCGCCGGCGACTGTGCTGGAACAGCAGAAAACACGACGAACGGAACTGTTGGAAAAAATGGCGGCCATTCGGGAGCAAATGGAATATTTTACGACACTGTAGAGAATGATGCAACAGGAGATAACTCGAATGAATTATTCGGAAGCAATGGTTTATTTTGAGTCACTGGGAAAATTTGGCATCCAACTTGGATTGGACCGGATTAAAGCGCTTCTGAACAAAATGGAGCATCCGGAACTTCGGTTCCGCTCGGTGCATGTGACCGGAACCAACGGCAAGGGCAGCACCTCGGCCATGATTGCCGCGGTGCTGACTGAAGCCGGGATTCGCACGGGCCTGTATACTTCGCCGCATCTGATCGATTATACGGAGCGGCTTCAAATTAATGGCGCAAATATTTCACGGGAAGCATTTGCGAACGTGATTGATCGTACCCGGCTGGCGGCGGAAGCAATAATTGCCGATGGGATGGAAAGCCCTACGGAATTTGAGGTATTGACTGCGGCGGCTTTTCTTTGGTTTGCCCAAGAGAAGGCGGAGATCGTTGTAGTGGAAGTGGGGCTTGGTGGCCTACTGGATTCAACGAATGTTATTTTTCCGGCAGTAGCGGTGATCACCAATGTGACGCTGGAACATACCGACCGTTGTGGCAATACTGTGGAAGCGATTGCGCATCACAAGGCCGGAATTATAAAGACCGGTATTCCCGTCGTGACCGGTGCATCCGGCGCGGCGCTGGAAGTAATCGAAACTGTTGCCAAACAGGCAGGAGCTTTGTGCGAGGTATTGGGTCGGGATTTTACCGTAACAGATTGCAGCTATGAACAGGCTCAACAAAGTTTTAGGCTATTCGTCGGTCCGGCAGATTCAGAATTGTATTCTATTCGTTTGTTGGGGCGTCATCAAGCAGAAAATGCAGCATTAGCAATTCGAACCTGTCAACTGTTGGGGAAACATGATTCTCGACTGACTTCTGCTGTCATCCGGGCAGGAATTGCTCAAGCTATCTGGCCGGGGCGGTTTGAAATTTTTCCGGGGTCGCCGGTTTTAATTCTCGATGGTGCACATAATCCGGATGGCATCCGCACATTGCGACAAACCCTCGATGATATTTTTTTCAACCGAGAAATTGTTTTTTTGTTTGGGGTTCTGGCAGACAAAAATCATGCGGAAATGGCCAAAATTTTGTTTCGGAGACATGATCGCGCGGTAGTGGTTCGGCCCCACTCCGACAGGGCCGCTGATGTTGCGGAAATTGCCGGGGAAATTGCCGGTGCTGTTGCGGCTGTAAAAACCGCCGATACTATCAGTGAAGGATTGGAATTGGCGAAAAACTGGGCCGGACCGGACGGGCTCGTTTGCGCAGCAGGTTCTTTGTATATGATTGGAGAGGTTCGGCGAATTGTTGTAGCCTGAGATGATCATTGTCAGGTGATATTTTTGCAAAGAAGAGAGAGGCTGTTTTGGTAAAAAAACAAAAGAATACGGCAGAGTTGCCGACTTTTCTTATATTGAAGGATGCGGACACAGGCATGACCTGTTTATTGGGCGGAATATTTTTTTTACCGCTGTATTTGCCTGTGGCTGCGGCATTATTCTCACTATCAGGGATTTTGTGGCTGAGCCGAATGGCTTGGACAGGCGAAGTTTGCATCCGACGGACATCAATGGATAGTTGGGCTGTTGGCTTTGCTCTCTTAGCGGCCATTTCTGTTTGGCAATCTGTTTATGCCGTTGAGGGATGGTACAATTATTGGAATCTTGTCGGGCTTTATCTATTGACCTATGCTTTAATTACCCAGACGGTAAATTCGGAGGCTGATTCGCAAAAGATTGTTGCTGTCTTGTTGATTTCGGCTGCAACGGTGTGTGTTTGGGGGATTCTGCAATATTATACCGGCATTGATGTCACGGCGGAACGCTGGATTGATAGTGAGCAATTTCCAGAATTGAAAACACGCATCTTCTCTACTTTGGGAAACCCTAATGTTTTAGCCGCTTTTCTGGTCATGATCATTGGGCTTGCAGCCGGATGGTCGTTAGACGTACATCATGGAAAGACCACGGCTTTCTTTGGATTACTGATATGCATGGCAATCGTCTGCGTTTTGTTGACTTATTCTCGGGGAGCCTGGCTGACTCTTGGGGTTATGGCATTGATGATGGCGGCTGTTTGGAAGCACTGGAGTTGGAGAATATTATCGGTAGGGGTCGTTGCGGTTGCTCTTCTCGGGTTGGCGGCGCACGAATCCTTAATGCCGCGATTGCTTTCTATTCGGGGAATGTTCAATCCGGCGGATTCATCCGTTGCCTTGCGCTGGGCCCTTTGGGAAAGCACGGTCGCCATGATTGAGGAACATCCATGGCTGGGGCTTGGCTGGGGATCCTATCGTTTTGTTTATCCTGAATATGATTTTTTTGTTCAGAACGAAGCGGTTATCATTTATCACGGACATAATACATTGCTGAGCTTGGCTGCGGAAATCGGCATACCGGGGATGCTGTGTTTTGCCATAATGTGGGGAATGGCTGCCGTAAAAGCATTACTGGCGATGAATAACGCGAAACTCGGTCAAAAAGGTTTTTTTCTTGGCTTTGCCGTAGCTTTGTTGGGAACGGCTGCATTTTCCCTGACGGATCATGTGTTGTTCAATATTCAGGTAGCCGCGGTGTTTTGGATTTTAGTGGCATTAATGGCCGTAGCGCCAATAAAAGGAAACCATCTGGGAAAAAGACTATGGTTTTACAAAAAGTTTGGCGGATTGGCAGGAGTTTTTGGATCGTACGAGAATCATTAATATCAAGGTAATCTAATGCTTGTTTTACCAAAATCACCACATGATATGATCTCTTTATCTATTTTGAAAACGACCTTATTCAGGGGTGATTCTATCCAGACATTCAGTCGCAACGAATCAATGCGTATCAATGAAAAAGTTAACAGGTATTTTGGGCTGCAAAGCCCCCTATTTTTGCACGCAATATGTGAAATAGTACACAATGTCCGGCGCGAATGACAGTAAGGGGAGGGCGCACATTGAAACTGTATGAGGTTCAGCAAGTACTCGGAGCTACGCAAATTTGTGGTCAACATTGTTTGGATAGGGAAGTGACTACGGCTTGCGGGGCGGACCTGATGAGCGATGTGCTTGCTTTTACCAAAGATGGCGCGCTACTACTCACTGGGTTAACCAATCCGCAGGTTATTCGCACCGCTGACGTTGGAGGGCTTTTGGCCATCATATTTGTCCGCGGAAAGGTTCCAGCTCGGGAAACTATGGAGATGGCCGATAAATTGGATATTCCGTTATTCAGTACGCAGCAAACGTTGTTTGAAGCGTGCGGGTTGCTGTTTGTAAACGGATTAAAGCCTTGTCCTCCTTTGTCGGCAGGTACCTCGGGTGAAAAATGATGGGCAGGGCCTGGTTCTGGAGTTTCGACTGGACCACTATCGTTTTGAAACGGCAGGAGAAGCCTCCAGCAAAATTAAGCAAGTTGTTCGGCAACTGGGCGTCAATGCACAGACTGCCCGGCGTATTTCCGTTTGTGCCTATGAAGCTGAACTCAATGCGATTATTCACGCTTTTGGCGGATTTATGAGGGTAAGGGTTTTTCCTGACCGAACGGAGTTGGAAGTGACGGACGAAGGGCCTGGTATACCCGATATTGCCGCAGCTATGAAGGAAGGATTTTCGACGGCTCCTGATAATATTAGAGAGATGGGCTTTGGCGCCGGCATGGGGTTACCTAATATGGCGCGGTCTGCCGATGAATTTGAAATCAAGTCGTTGAAGGGAACGGGAACGTGGATTCGCATGCTAATACGTCACTGAAAGCGGGGACATTGATGGAAAAATATTATCACTCAGTTCGATTGCTTGGTGAGCGATGTATTGGCTGCGTGAGTTGTGCTCGCCATTGTCCGACTGAAGCGATTCGTATTCGGGGCGGTAAGGCTCGAATTACTGAATCGCGATGCATTGACTGCGGTGAATGCATCCGATATTGTCCAAACCACGCAAAAACGGCAGTGACAGATACTCTCGCGGATCTAAAACGATATCCATATAATATTGCGTTGGCGGCGCCATCACTATATGCCCAGTTTGAAAAAACAGTGCCGGTTAGTGCAATTTTGGAAGGATTGCAACGACTTGGATTTGACAAAGTGGCTGAAGTTGCGCACGGGGCCGAGATTGCCACGGCGGCTTTGCGCAATTATTTGCAAAAAACAGATGCCAAAAAACCGGTAATTTCTTCGGCTTGTCCGGCATCGGTTCGTTTGTTGCTGGTCAAATTTCCCGAACTGATCGAGTACCTGTCTCCGATAGACGCTCCAGTAGAGATTGCCGCGCGGATTGCTCGTGAAGAAGCGGCGCGTGAGACGGATTTTTCGCAAGAGTCCATCGGGGTTTGGTTTATCACTCCTTGCCCGGCCAAGATGACTGCTGTGCTTGAGCCGATTGGTGTTGTTAAGTCTGAACTGACAGGGACGATTGCCATGAGTTCAATTTATGGCGAATTGCTGAAAGTGATTTCAAATACTGAAGAGGGAAACAAACACCCCCTGGCTTCGGCGGAAGGCGTGGGCTGGGCTGTGGCAGGCGGTGAAGCTGCTGGACTGGGAGACGCCAAAGTACTGGTGGCAAATGGAATCCGTAATGTTTCAAATATTCTGGAGCAGGTGGCTGTTGGAAAGTTGAATGATGTCGACTTCATCGAATGTTTATCCTGCGCCGGCGGTTGTATTGGCGGGCCATTGACTGCTGTCAATCGATTTGTTGCGGAAAATTCTCTTAAGCAACGGTTAAAAATGATACGTTCCAATGAAATACAGAAACCGGTGGAACTAATCAGTGAAGAACAGGCGCGATTGGTTTTGCATCAGGGACGAAGTATTGAACCTCGACCTGCGATGAAATTGGATGACGACATTGCGGTTGCCTTGCAAAAAATTGAATTGATTGATGGAATGCTAAAAAGACTTCCCGGATTAGACTGCGGGTCTTGCGGTTCACCAACTTGCAGGGCACTGGCTGAAGATATTGTGCAGGGAACGGCAAGTGAAACCGATTGTGTTTTCCGACTCCGCGAAATGGTCCGCGATTTAGCGGAAGAAATGGTGAATTTATCTGCTAAATTACCACCGTCATTGAATAAAGAATCGGTGCGTAAAGAGGATGACGTTGATGAAAAATGAACAGAGCTGGACACCCCAAAAAATTGGGAGGTGAAAACTTTGACCCCACGGGAAATGATTGAGACACTGGGCTTGACAAATCTTTCAACCAGCGGTGCTTTAGACGAGACAATAACGGGGGGTTACGCATCGGATTTGCTAAGTCATGTCATGGGGCAGGCAAAGTCGGGGCAGGTATGGGTGACCATGCAGGGTCATCAAAATATTATTGCAGTAGCGGCCTTGGTTGGCCTTTCGGCGGTTATTGTCGCTGGAGGCGTTGAACCGGAAGAAATGACGATTGATAAAGCGAATGATCAAGAAGTGGTGCTGTGCAAAACAACCCTGCCTACGTATGAAGTGTCCGGACGGCTTTACCAATTGGGCATTTCCGGGCAATGATGCGATGGTTCCGGGCGGATCTGCATGTGCATACTTTATTGTCTCCTTGTGCAGCCATAGAAATGACTCCCCGGAATATTATCCGCCATGCCCAAAATGCCGGTATCGACATTGTGGCCATTACTGACCATAACGCGGGTGACAATGTTGTTGCGGCATTGAGAGCTTCAGAGGGAACCGGTGTCACTGTTCTGCCGGGAATGGAAGTCCAGACAAGGGAAGAAGTTCATTTGGTGACTTTGTTCGCGAAAATGAGTGATTTTGCCAAATGGTGTCGCATTATATCCTTGCATCGCAGTATACTGCGTAATGATGAAAAAAAGTTTGGCGCACAATTTGTTGTCGATGAAAAAGATAACTGGATACGAACAGAAGACTCTATGTTACTGGCCTCGACGGACCTGGGGATTGATGAAGTAACGGCGCAAGTGCTGGAAATGGGCGGGTTGGTCATTGCTGCGCATGTAGATCGCCCGGCGTATAGTTTGCTTTCTCAGCTTGGCTTTTTCCCGCCGAATGTAAGAGTAAGCGCGGTTGAGGTTTCACGGAACACTCCCTGGGATAAGGCCAGGGAAAGGTTTTCGGCAATTGGGGAGATTCCGGTTGTTGCTTCTTCCGATGGCCATACCATCGATGATTTTGTTAACGGTCCCAAAACGATGTTCCTCATGGAGGCGCCGACACTTTTTGAAATACGGCAGGCACTGGCGCAAAAAGAAGGCCGGCGGATCCATCAATAAAGTACAACGGGAACATAGAGAACCAAGGAGGATGAAAAATGGAAACCAAAGAAACCCAAGGCTGTTGCTGCGATGGCGGCAAAGACCGGTTCGCAAAAGTCGATGCGATACTGGAACGCTTCAAAGGCGTGAAAGGAGCATTGATTCCGGTTCTCCAGGAAGCTCAAAATGCTTATGGATTTTTGCCCAAAGACGTAATTGGTCGAATTGCGGAAACCCTTAAGATTCCGGTTAGTCAGGTGTTCGGTGTTGTGACTTTTTACGCCCAGTTTCACATGAATCCCCGGGGCCGGAATATTATTCGGGTCTGCCAGGGAACAGCCTGTCATGTTCGTGGAGCCAAAAATGTTCTGAAGGCGTTGGAAGATGATTTGCATATCATTCCGGGGCAGACGACCGCCGACGAAAGGTTCACGCTGGAAACGGTGGCATGTCTCGGCGCTTGCGGGCTGGCGCCGGTTATGATGGTCAATGATGATACTCATGGCCGTTTGACGCCTGAGACGGTTTGCAAAATACTGGAACGTTATCAATAGTTCCGGCTCAGCATGCACGAACTGTCATTGCACATTCTGGACCTCGTAGAAAACTCCACAGGCGCCGGCGCCAGCAAGGTTTCGGTAAAAGTGGCTGAAGATGTCATTAGAGACGAATTGCGCATCCGAATCGAAGACAACGGGAAGGGAATGGATGCCGCGATGGTGTCTAAAATTCGAGATCCTTTTGTGACGACGCGGACGACTCGCAAAGTAGGGCTGGGGTTGCCCCTAATGGACATGACGACTCAAATGTGTGAAGGCCGGTTAGCAATTGATTCAACTGTGGGAGTTGGAACGATAGTGGACGCTTGCTGGCGTTTGAGTCACATTGATCGCCCGCCTCTCGGAAACATCGCGGCCACATTAAAAACTATTTTGGTGATGAATCCCGACCTGCTGTTTCAGTATAACCACACGGTTGGCGAGAATTCATTCGAGATAGATTCCGGTGAGATCCATAGAGCGTTGGGGAGCCTGCCACTGACACAACCGGAAGTTTTGGAGTGGCTCGACGGTTATCTCAAGGAGAACCTAAGTATTTTATACGGAGGGAATGGAACATGAAAACGGTGGAAGACCTCAAAAAACTGCGGGAGCAGCTTCAAGCAGATAATCGGATTCGTCACGCAGCCGGCACCCAGATCATTGTTGGCATGGGAACCT
>CAZSRN010000013.1:0-14795 GCA_964609115.1 uncultured Veillonellaceae bacterium
CATGCCTTAGTCAAAGGTATCACCACCTATATTGATGAAGATACCGAGGACGCTCGTCTAAAATATCCAAAGCCCCTACACGTTATTGAAGGGCCTTTGATGGACGGTATGCACGTGGTCGGCGACTTATTTGGTGCCGGTAAAATGTTCTTGCCTCAGGTGGTTAAATCAGCCCGCGTTATGAAGCGCGCTGTGGCAGTACTAAACCCCTACATCGAAGCTGAAAAAGTTGAGGGTGAAGTTAAAGGTAAAGTGGTCATGGCCACCGTGAAAGGCGACGTACACGATATCGGTAAAAACATCGTTGGCGTAGTACTTGGCTGTAACGGCTATGACGTGGTCGACCTTGGCGTCATGGTACCTTGTGAGAAAATCTTAGATACCGCCATTGCTGAGAAGGCCGACATTATTGGCTTATCAGGCCTAATTACGCCAAGTCTTGATGAAATGGTCTATGTGGCTAAGCAAATGCAAGAGCGTGGTATGGACATGATCCGGATGGGGCAGCTGGTGTCGATTCCTTGGATTGGCGCATTGATTGGGTCGCTTTCCGGTGGATGGATCGTTGATCATTGGCTGGGAGGAAATCCGCTGCCGGTCATGCGGTGGGGCAGTCTGTTTACGGCAGGCAGTTTGTATCTGTTTACCACAGCGCCGCCGGAGCTCGGATGGACGGTGTCTCTATTGTTGGTTTTCGGTTTTTTTGTCGGTTTTGCGCCTCTCGGATTTATGACTTATCCGATTCGATTGGCTTCACGGGAAATCTATCCGATGGGTATTTCTTTCTTGAACTCAGGCGCGAATATTGGCGGTTTTTTGTCCCCTGTTGCGGCGGGGATGTTGCTGGATCATTTCGGCAGTTACTCTGTTGTTTTTCATTACTTTATCCTTTGCGCATTAGTGGCGGCGTTGCTGTCATGGTTGGTGCGGACGCCGATTGATCCGGCATGATTAGGACGAAGGTCCTGGGCCATTGGTCGGTTGACAAAGCAGGGGGAGCCACTTAGTATTAGGCATATCTTGTCTGAAATTCCAGACAATTTTCGAAGTCGCAGGGAGGGTGAATATGCAACCCAAGAAGAAGATTTCGATCCGTAAAGCCTTGCCGGGAATGGTGTTGGCAGCTGATCTCCTTTCCGATACCGGACGCATTATTTTGAGTCAGGAAACACGACTGACGGACATTATGCTGCGCAGTTTGAGTACGTGGAATGTTACTTATATTACTGTTTATCATACGGATTTATTGCCGGTCCATTTTCAGGTGGAACAGCTGGATGATAATTATAACGATATGTTGCATATATTGGAGAATTCTTTTGTGACCATGCGGTTCTGCAAAGAGATCCCATTGGCTGAAATGAAGGAGATGGCGGTCGGATCCGTGATGACCATGACGGATACGGTCGGGGTACTGCAATATTTGATGTCTATGCGCCGTATCGGCGAGTACTCGTATCATCATTCCATTAATGTAAGTGTCTTGTGCGGCGTTCTTGGAAAATGGATGGGATATCAGGGCCAAGAACTGCAGGACCTTGTGCTGGCGGGATTATTGCATGATGTAGGGAAAACACAGGTTTCAGAAGAACTGATCAATAAACCGGCCCAGTTGACGGACGCGGAAATGGCCGAGATGCGGGGACACAGCAAACTCGGCACTGAGTTGATTCAGCGCGCCGGCGCCACTTCTTCCCAAGTAACGGATGCGGTGTTGCAGCACCATGAAAGAATGGATGGAAGCGGATATCCCAACGGACTTGCCGGGCGCTATATTCATCCGTATGCGCGGATTTTGGCGATAGCCGATCTCTACGACGCTGTGACGTCTGATCGTCCATATAAGGCAAAAGTGACTCCTTTTGCTGCGGCGCGAATTATTGCCGGGGAGATGTTCGGTCGATTGGACATGAAGACGGCCACCACCTTTCTCGGACATATTCGGGATCATTTTATCGGGACGCAGGTGACCCTGTCGGATGGGAGAAAGGGTGAAGTGATTTTATTCGGCAATGATTTCACGTTTAAACCCATCATTCGTACGGACTCGGGTGAGTTTCTGGATACGCGCTTTAATTCTTCCGTTCAGATTCAGGAAGTAACGGTGCTGTAAATGATGATCCAAAAACATGGGGGAGTATGGCAAATGCCATACTCCCCCATGTTTTTACCTTGGAACAATTGGATGTAAAGCCGACCGTTGGCGAAAAGCAGTGCGGTTTGTGATATAATTTTATGAAATATCAGTTCGGAGATGGAAAGCTATGATGCAAATCAAAAAGAAAAAGTTGTATGAAGAAGTGATCCTGGGGATTGAAGAAATGCTGAGATCCAATAATATGCAATCCGGAGACAGACTCCAATCCGAGAAAGAACTGGCGCTGTATTTCGGCGTCAGCAAAACAGCCGTCAGAGAGGCTTTGAGCGCATTGCAAACGGCGGGTTTGGTTGAAGTCAAACACGGATCGGGCATTTATGTAAAAAATGTAAACGAAAATATTGTAAATCCGCTCACGATGAAGTTGTTATTGGACCGGGACAATCTGCTGGGTATTTTGGAACTGCGCAAAGGGCTGGAAGCGGAAGGCGTTTTTTTGGCGGCTCAGCGTGCAGATGCGGCGGATATCGCCAAAATTAAAGAACACTTGCTGGCAATGGCTGAAGAAATTCAAGGTGGCGATAATGGCGCCCAAGGGGATTTGCGGTTTCATTCCGCATTGATTCAGGCGACGCATAATCCGGCGTACAGTACTGTTTTTGACTCGATTGCCAATGTGTTTACTGAAGGAATGCATACCTGTCATGATTATTTTTCGCGGATGCAGGACTCGCAGATGGTTGTGCTGGAAGAACACCGGCTGATATACGACGCAATCAAAAAGAAACAGCCGGAGAAAGCACGGGACCTTATGCGAAAGCATATCGAAAATATTGAAAACATATTGCGGAGTTTGTCCTCCTGAGCGTTATGTCTGCAGGAATATTGAAAAGCATGCGTGAATAATACAATAACAAGCACTACCGAAAAATCGGCTGAGGCGGGGATAGTATGGACAAGGAATCTATTCTGACCAAGCTTTATTCAGCAAAGGAACTGGTGCTTCAGCCCCGGCTGTCGGCGGCAAAAATTAGTGCGGGGTATTTGCTGGCAGCGTTGTTGTGGATTCTTTTTTCTGATCGACTGGTTACCAATTTTACGCACGATCCGGAAATGATATTTGTAATCTCCAGTATCAAGGGTATTTTGTTTGTTTTGGTGACGTCCTGGATTCTTTACCTTTTGGTGTACGGTCAATTACGGAGGGTTGGAAAAGCCCAGTCTCAATATCTCCAAAGCATAGCGGAACTGGAGAACGCCCATGAGAAGCTGCTGGCCTCGGATGAAGTATTGCAACGCCAATATGATGAGTTGAATGTTAAAACAAAGGAACTTTCGGAAAAAGAAAGCGAAATAAGAGCGCTGTTCGAAAATATGCATGACGCCTTCGCCGACCATGAAATTGTTCTGGATGAACAGGGACATCCGGTGGATTATCGGTTCCTGATTGTAAATCCTGCATATGAGGCGTTAGTAGGGCGAAAAGGCTGTGATTTGATCGGGCACAAAGCTTCTGAATTAGATCCGGTTTTGAGCCGGGATTTTTATGAGGCTTGTTATGAGGTTGCCTTAAAGGGAACGAATAAACGCTTGACGATTTTCTCTACGATTGTAGAAAAATATCTGTCCATAGCCGTATATAGCTCAACAAAAGGGCATTTTGCCATCCTGGCCAGGGATATATCCGATGAATTTCAGCATGCGCAAACGGTGGAACGTCTCGCCTATTATGACCGGCTGACCGGTTTGCCCAACCGGGAAAAACTGACTGAAATTCTCAATGAAGAACTGAAAACGGCGCCCACGACTTCAGGAACATTGCTATACATTGATTTGGATGACTTGAAACTGGTCAATGATTCTTATGGGCATAGCTATGGGGATGCCATTATTGTCACAGCGGCCATGCACTTGGTCAGTTTTGCGGATAGAAACTATTCTGTAGCCCGCTTGGGCGGGGATGAATTTGTTTTTTTGATTCCCGGCGTGACGGACCCGGTCTGGGTTGAGCAATTAGCCACGGATCTGGTAAATACGCTGAATCAGGACTATGAAGTTCGAGAGCTGCAATTTCATGTATCCGCCAGTATCGGCATTGTGATGTATCCTCAGGATGGAAGAACCGTGGAGGAACTGCTGCGAAACGCGGATACTGCCCTTTATGAAGCCAAACGGAACGGAAAATGTTGTTTGCGTTTTTTCCGGCAGTCGATGCAGGAAACTGCATTTTCCAACATGCTGCTGATCAATGGATTGCGAAATGCATTGACCAATCAGGAACTTAGTGTGGTTTATCAACCGCAGCTGTCGTTGCACGATGGGAAGGTGATCGGGTTTGAGACGCTGCTGCGTTGGAACAGTTCCCAGTATGGGAATATTTCGCCTGCCCGATTTATTCCGTTGGCGGAAAAAAGCCATTTGATTGTGTCTATTGGCGCCTGGGTGGTGGAAAAAGCCTGCGATTTTTCTTCTCAGCTGACTGGCTCCGGCTATCCGGGGATTCGGGTGGCGGTAAATGTTTCGCCGCGTCAGCTGGGAGCGGATGATTTTATCCAGATCATAAAAGAGGCTTGCATCAAAAGTTCCATCGAGTCCAGATGTCTGGAAATTGAGGTAACTGAAAGCGTATTTATGGAATCCATTGAAGATAGTGCACAAAAGTTGAATCAATTGCGGTCATGGGGTGTGCACTTGTCATTGGATGATTTTGGGACCGGTTATTCGTCGCTGACTTATTTGCGTAATTTGCCGGTTCAAACTGTAAAAATCGACAAATCTTTTATTGATTTGATTGCCATGGAGCCGAAACAAGCCGATCTGATTGCTTCCATTGTTGACATGGCTCATGTGCTGGGAATGTCCGTTGTGGCGGAAGGGGTGGAAACGCTGGAACAAATGGAGCGGTTGATTCAATGCGACTGCGATATCATTCAGGGATATCTTGTGAGCAAGCCTGTACCGGAAGCGGTTGCCATGGATTTTTTGAAGGATGATCATTGGAGCGAAATGATCAATAATAGGAGAAGTAGGCTGCTAAATTAATGGATGTGCATGGACAAAAGGTTCAGAGTTTGTTTTCCCGGATTGCCGGTCGGTATGATCTGATGAATACGGTATTGAGCCTGAATATGGTTCCTTATTGGCGGCGCAGGGCGCTGGAGATTGCAGATCCGCAAGCGGGGGAACAGTGGCTGGATGTTTGCTGCGGAACCGGAAAAATGACCCTGGCGATTCGCCGGTTGCTGGGAGCGCAGGGGAATGTTGTCGGTCTGGATTTTACGGCTGAAATGTTGGCGGTTGCCAGGGCCGAGGAGAAAAAAACACACTTCTCCAGACCTATTCGCTGGATCGAGGCCGATGCCATGGAACTGCCGTTTCCCGCCGGCAGTTTTGATGGAGTAATTATTGGGTTTGGGTTGCGCAACTTACCGGATATTGACCGGGGAATGCGCGAGATGCTGCGAGTCTTGAAGCCGGGTGGACGATGGGTCTGCCTGGAGTTGTCACATCCTGTCCAGCCGCTGTTTCGTCAGGCGCACGGCTTTTTTGTCAGAAACATTGTTCCACGCGTTGGAAATGTGGGGCATGCGGAAAAAGGCGATTATCAGTGGCTGCCCGAGTCCTTGTTGAAATTTCCGGGCGCGGAAGACCTGCGCGACCGAATGCATCAGGCAGGAATGACCCATGCGTGTTTTAAACGCCTCAGTGGAGGAATTACGGCTGTTCATAGCGGAATTTCCATAGTTTTGATGTTCCTTTCCTATAGCACATGAAAAAACCTTCTGTCACAGTAAGTGCAGAAGGTTTTTTGTTTCTGACTAGTTGGATGCATTCCATTGGTTTACCGCTGATTCCAGCTCCGATTCAACCTTGTCCAGTTCACGCCGATAATTTCGCATGCGCTCTACGCCTTGCATTGTACATTTGATGTCGCTTCTTTCCAGACAACGGCATCTCTCCATCAGCGCCTGACGGCGCGAGGCGATTTCAGCGATAAGAAGCAAGGTTTGTTGGGTATTTGAATCCAAAGTAGTACCTCCCGGTTTATGATGATGCTTGTAGCGATGATTTATTGCAACCGCTTTTGCCCGAAGGCTAGCGGGTCATTAACCGATAGCCGACGCCGGATTCTGTAATGATATATTTGGGCTGGGTCGGATTTGTTTCAATTTTTCGGCGGAGTTGGCCGATATAGACACGGATGTAATGAGTATCTTCGGAATAAGTATTTCCCCAGACCGCTTTTAGCAATTGGCGGTGAGTCAGGACTTTGCCGGAATTTTGCGCCAGAATTTTAAGAATGTCATATTCCGTTGGCGTCAATTTTATTTCCTGAGCGTTGACGGTGACTCTTCTTTGCGCCAAGTCAATGGATAGGTCGCCGCAATGAATAACGGGTTCATCTTCCGTATGAGCGGAGCGACGCATGGAAACCCTTATTCTGGCCAATAATTCGCCGATACTGAAAGGTTTGGTAATATAGTCATCGGCGCCGGAATCCAAGGCGTCGATTTTTTCTTTTTCCTGATCGCGCACTGTGAGAATTAAAATCGGTATGTCCGACCATTCCCGCAATCGACGGACGACTTCTTTTCCATCCATGTCAGGCAGTCCCAAATCTAAAATAATCAAATCCGGCTTGATATTGACGGCCTGTATTACGGCGTCTGCTCCGGAAGTTGCTTCGTAGACATCGTATCCATGGGCTGCAAGCGAGACTTTCAGCAATTTCCTGATTTGAGGTTCATCGTCAATGACTAATACTCGTAAGCCCTTGTCTGTCATAATTTCACTCGCTTTCAAGGGGTGAACAGGGGTCGGAAGAAGCCGGGAGGGAAAAACTCAGGATGGTTCCTCCGCCGTCTCGAGCTTTCGCCCATATTTCACCGCCATGTGCTTCAATAATTCCTTTACAAATGGATAATCCCAGCCCTGTGCCCGGAACCCGGAAGGATGTGCGGCGAATTCGGTAGAATTTATTGAAAACATGTTTTAGTTCATCGGCGGGGATGCCGATTCCACGATCAGCCACCGATACGACCGCTTGGTTGTCGGAAGCCGTGATGTCAATTTCGATCGTCGTTTGAGGGTCGGAATATTTTAAGGCGTTATCAATCAGGTTGATCAATACTTGTTCCAATAGAACGGAGTCGGCGCGTACCATCACGAGAGGCGAAGAGGCGACAAAATGAATATTTCGGTTATGGGTGGCTTCCCGTAAACGGCGAAGCGAGGTTCCAATGATGTCTTCCAAATCGCACCAGTTCAGCTTGAGCTGAACCATGCCGCTTTCCAGCCGTGCGGAATCCAATAAGTTGGCCACGACGCGGTCCATGCGGTTGGCGCCTTCCTGGATATTGTTCAGCAATTCACGGCGGTCTTGAACCGTATACAGTGATTCCGATTCCAGCAACGTGGAAGCGGAGCCGATGATGGAAGCCAAAGGAGTCCGCAGTTCATGGGATACGGAGTTGAGCAGCGCTGTACGCAACTTATCCGATTCGAGTAATAATGAGGCTTTGCGCTGTTCTTCCATCAGGCGGATCCGTTCAATGGCGATAGCTGCCAACCCTGCCCATGTTTCCATGAGCTGACGTTGTTCCTGGGTGATGGAGCGGCCATTATTTTGCACAGCCAACAGGCCGACTACGGTTTCGTGAGCAATCATGGGAATATACAGGTATTCGGCTTCTGTAAAAATATGGCTGGAATAGCCCGTGAGGATTTTGTTTTCATAAGACCATCCGGCAACGGAGCGCTCGTCAGCCTCCAACGCAGCCGGTAACTTTCCTTGGACAATGCAATTTTCAATGGATGGAGAGTGATCCGCCCGAATGAAAAGTTGATTGGTATCATCCGGCAAAATGACTCGGGTTCGTTGACACAGCGTTGAGGAAACCTGTATGGCCAGTTTTTCGATGATGGTTTCCAAATGGGAGACCGCGGCGATTTCCCGGCTGAATTGATAAAGAGCATCAGTACTCCGTTCACGCTGACTGGCGGCTTGTGCTTCATTGCGCAGGGATTCCGTCCGACCGCCAATAACAAAAGCAACAATCAAAAAAGTAATAAAACTCCATATATATCGGACATCATCTACAGATAAGGTAAAAGTGGGGGGAATAAAGAAATAATCAAAAGCAAGCATGCTGGTGAAAGCGGTAAAATAAGAGGGAAAACGTCCCCACCAAAATGCGCTGAGCGTAACGGGCAGCTGATAGAGCAACGCAACATTGATGGGTTCTCGCTCTTCGAGCAGCAGAACAAACAGTGAAACCAGAACAATCATGCCAAGGCTTTTGTCTGCGGATATTTTTATGCGGGGAGAGACTCATTCGGACTCCTTTGTTCACGGAACGCAAGTTGTGATTCAATCACATAATTGTACTCTTATATTTGCAGTTGTCCAGTCTTATGAAATAATCGACAAAAATTCACTAAATAATTATAGCGCCGGTGCTCATAAAAATGCTGTTAGAAAATAGAATCATCGTGTAAAGTTTTTGTAAAGATTTTGTGACTGGCTCCAGAAGTCTGGAGGCAAGAAATGATGGGAAGCAGGAATTTTACGATTAGCGGCAAATTTACTAACTATAAGGATCACACGAGATAAAAGGGAAACAAATGGTTGGTGTTGCAGCCGTCATAAGTTTTGCCCTGCAGGCGGTGGAAGAAAAACTTTGAGCCGGATTTTAGCGGAAAAAATTATCGGGGCGGTCGGCGGCCGCCCTAATATTTTACAGAGTACCAGCTGCATGACGCGCTTGCGTTTGACGCTGCGTAATCCCGCCAACGTTGAGCGCCAAATCCTCAAAGATACGCTGGGGGTTTTGGGAGTGGTGGAAGCTGGAGAACAGTTGCAGATTGTTTTGGGGCCGGGCAAAGTTAAAGCCGTTGCATTGGAAGTAGAAGCAATCCTTGCGAAAACTCCGGACGTTTCTATTGGACGGGCAGCTGAACTCAAAGCGTCCATTAGCGCTAAAAACCGGACGCCTGTGAAAAGTTTTTTGGGGCGGCTATCTTCAATTTTCGTCCCGCTGATCCCGGCGATTGTTGCATCCGGTATGATTGCCGGGATAACCAACGTTGCGGTGCGATTGGGTGCAGATCCCCGGCAGGAAATCCTGCAGATTTTAAATGTGATGGGCTGGGGGATTTTCAGTTATCTGTCGATTTTTGTGGGGATACAGACTGCAAAAGAGTTTGGCGGAACTCCCGCCATTGGCGGACTTGCAGGAGTTCTTCTCATCAACCCGGCTATCGCCTCAATCCAGTTGGGCGGCATTCATTTACTACCGGGACGCGGCGGAATTTTTGGCGTTCTGATGGTAGCCGGGTTTATGGCATGGCTGGAACAAAGAATCCGACGACGGGTTCCTCACGCAGTCGATATTATTGTTACCCCGACTGTGACGCTGTTAATCGGCGGGCTCCTGACGTATTACCTGTTGCAACCGGTTAGCGGCTGGTTGTCCGATGGGGTTGTTACTCTTTTTCACGCCGCATTGGAGAATGGCGGCTTCGGAACAGGAGCATTGCTGGCCGGAACGTTCCTGCCTTTGGTCATGACAGGGTTGCATCAGGGATTGACCCCCGTGCATATGGAATTGCTGAATACTTTGCGGTGCTGGCCATGGCCGGCGCAGGACAAGTCGGAGCTTCGGTGGCCGTATTATTCAAGACAAAAAATCAAAAACTGAGGAACATTGTCAAAAATGCCTTGCCGGTAGGATTGTTGGGGATCGGGGAACCGTTGATTTTTGGAGTGACGTTGCCGTTGGGCCGTCCTTTTGTTACCGCTTGCTTTGGGGCGGCGGCAGGCGGCGCATTTCAAGCATTCATGCAGGTTCAGTCCATTGCCATGGGGGTATCGGGGTTGCCGTTGGCCTTTCTGATTCGAGGTGATCAGATCGGTTCCTATCTGATCGGATTATGCATTGCCTATGCGGCGGGTTTTCTCATTACATGGATTGTAGGGTTTGACGATCCGGTCGAAGAGGCGGGAGATGGAGAAAGCAAGTGATGAAAACACTGGGTATTTCAGTTTTTACCGGCATGGAACAGTCGGTGGATCAAAATATCAATTATATAAAAATGGCTGCCGGGTTGGGATATAAAGCCCTGTTTACCTCCTTGCATATTCCGGAGGCGGATTACCGTTCTTTTTTTCGGGACTGTCAACAAGTTGTAACAACTGCCCTGAACTGCGGATTTGAAATCACCGCCGACGTATCTCCCCGTTCCTGGTCTTTTCTTGGAATTCAGCCGGTCGATTTATCCGGGTTGGGCATTCATACGATTCGGGCGGATTTTGGTTTCTCTCCGGCACAGATCCGCCAATTATTGGAAGAAAGCGGGCTTTGTCTGGAAGTGAATGCAAGCGCCCTGTCGGAACAGGAACTTTCTGCATTGTTAGGCAGCGGTCTGAAGGTTGAAAAATTGCGCGCCGGACACAATTATTATCCGCATCCGGAGACAGGATTGGGGTTTGGGTTGTTTGCGCAGCGGTCACAATGTTTTAAACGGGCGGGGATTCCGGTTTCTGCGTTTATACCGGGGCGAGGCTATCGAAGGGGTCCGATTTCCGCAGGACTTCCCACCGTTGAAAAGCATCGCGGAATGAGTGCGGCGGAGGCGGCACGGCAATTCTGGGCATCCGGTCTGGTGGATACGATTATTTTTGGCGATCCCTTGGTTTCTGAACAAGAATTGGCGTCAGTGGCGGACTTGCCGAAGGCACCCCCGGAACCCCTGACTTTCCGGGTAGCACTTGACGCTAGAGTGACGCAGGAAGAACGGAAAATTATTTTTGCACCCAAACACACGAACCGTCTGGATGCGTCCGAATGCGTGGCGCGATCACAGGAAAGCCGCGCATTATTGTCGGAGAATAGTCCATTGCTGCCCCGCGAAAGTAAATCCGCTCGTCATCGAGGAGATATTACCATCGACAATGCTCTGTATGGCCGATATGCCGGGGAGCTTCAAATTGTCCTGCAAGACTTGCCTGCGGATTCGAGGGTCAATCGGGCGGGTAAAGTTATCGATGAAGATCGCTGTTTGCTGGAATGTTTGCTTCCGGGACGGATATTTTGCCTCAAGGAGGCGGAAAACCATGAAATTTGATCATCTGGAAACGGAACACCGGAATCCGGAGACTCAACAGCTGGATATGCTGTCTACGCAGGAAATTGTGGCTACCATTCATCGTGAAGATGAAAAAGTTGCGACGGCTGTAAGGCAGGCTTTGCCGGAAATATCCGCTACGGTGGATATCATGGTCGAAGCCTTGCGCACGGGTGGACGAATTCTTTATATTGGAGCAGGAACCAGCGGCAGGCTGGGTGTGCTGGATGCCGCTGAATGCCCGCCGACCTTCAATACACCGCCGGAGATGGTGCAAGGATTGATTGCCGGTGGAGAGCGCGCAATGTTCAGCGCGGTGGAAGGGGCGGAAGATGATCCGGATTTGGCGGCGCGAGATTTGCAGGCGCGAAACCTGAGCCCGGGCGACGTTGTGATCGGCCTGGCGGCCAGTGGACGAACCCCGTATGTAATGGGCGGCTTGCGTTATGCGGCAAGAACGGGCTGCCGTACAATCGCCGTGGTTTGTGTTACCGGCGCTGAACTTTCTGAGGTCGCCGAACTGACGATTGCCATCCCGGTCGGCCCGGAGGTGATTACGGGGTCAACCCGTATGAAGGCGGGAACCGCACAAAAAATGGCGCTCAATATGCTTTCAACCGCCACCATGGTAAAAATGGGGAAAACGTATGGAAATCTGATGGTTGACGTGAAAGCAAGCAATGCGAAGCTAACGGCTCGAATTCATCGGATCGTCCGGGATGCAACAGGGGTGAGCGAAGTTGATGCCGCAAAGGCGTTAACTCTGGCTGGAGGATCGGCGAAAATTGCAATCGTCATGCTGCTGGGCGGAATTGCACCGGATTGTGCGGCGCGGTGCATCGAAACCGCGCATGGATCGGTTCGCCATGCGTTGGTCGTTGCTGCGCAAAAATTGGAGAAGAACCCATGAACCCGGGCATGAATAGGGAAACCGTCATACAGAATGCCCATCTTGTTCTTCCGGACCGCATGGTGGCGAATGGTGTTTTACGGGTGAGCGAGGGCAAAATTGTCGCCATACAGGAAATCGACGAAGATCAGGCGGCAGACTCTGTCCCCTCGATTCCCCGGCGTGTTGTAGATTTTTCCGGCGATCTCGTGATTCCGGGATTGATTGATTTGCATGTACACGGTTGCGGCGGCACGGATACGATGGACGCCGCCCCGGACACGTTCGACAATATGGCGGCAGCCTTGTTAAAACAAGGAACGACGTCTTTTCTCGCTACGACCATGACTGCCGGACAACAGCGGTTGCAAGCCGTGTTGGCTGCCGGCAAAGTCTTTCGATCAACCTGTCGCCAGTCGGAACTATTGGGCTTTCATATGGAGGGACCCTGTATTTCGCCTGCATTTCGCGGTGCGCAGAAGTTGATGGATTTGACGGAAGACTCGGTATTCGTTACCGGGGAAGTGAAGATACTCACCTTGGCGCCGGAAGTCCCTGCGGCGAAAAAATTTATGCAGAGGGGAAAAGCGGTGGGCGCGATTCTGTCCGCCGGACATTCGGGAGCATCTTACGAGCAGATGCAAGCCGCTGTGGAGGCTGGTATTTCCTATGTTACCCATGCCTTTAACGCCATGCCGGGAATCCATCACAGGTCGCCGGGGTTGTTGACGGCCGCGCTGCTGGACCCACGCGTCACGATTGAACTGATCGCCGACGGCATTCATATTCATCCGGCAGTATTGGAACTGGCCCTGCGATTAAAGGGGCCGGACCGTGTCGTGCTGGTTTCGGACGGGACCCGGGCAGTGGGCATGCCGGATGGCGAATATGAACTGGGAGGGCAACAGGTTTGTCTGCATCAGGGGAAAATGACATTGCCTGACGGAACAATTGCCGGAAGCGCCGCTTCCTTGCTGACCGGGGTTCGATTTTTGACAAAAGCGGCGGGGAGGTCTTTGGTCGAGGCTGCGCGAATGGCGGCATTCAATCCGGCGCGTTTGATGCAGGTCGAACATCGACTGGGCAGTCTGGAGATAGGAAAAGAAGCCACCTTTCTGCGTTTGTCGCCGCAAACGTTAGCATTGAAAGAAATCTGGGTGCAAGGACAGCTGGTATAAAATTTTTCAATATCGAAAAAATATCTTGGAAAATGCTTAAGGTTTTTATTAGGGCAGCCGATAATTAGATGAGAGGTTATGGAGTTTTCTCCTGCAACTCCGAACGGTGGCCGACGGACGGTCTGCGGAAGAAAAGTTCATTGAGCTCACGAGGGCAGGGATGCCCGGATCTCCTAAGGAAGGGAGGTGGATATATGGATATGACAGCCGTGTCTGCCGCAATGTCATTCAGACAAGCGGTAACACAACAAGCAATTGGAACGGCTGTGACGAAGTTGTCAATGGATCAGCAAAAACAAACCGGACAAATGGCTGTAGATTTGCTGAAAACGGCGACACCGGCGGGCAAGGCGTCACTCCCGCACTTGGGACAGAATATTGACATCTCTGTATGAGAATGCATAGCTATAAAAAGACTCCGAGTTTCGGAGTCTTTTTATTTTTGTTCTATGAAGGTAGTATCCGGTTCAGCGTCAAATTAACTAATAAAGGAAACTATATGGCATGAACAAGTGAATGCAAGGCGTTGTTTGATTTTTTGAGTAAGCGCCGGATAGGGAAGGTGTGACTACCGGATGAAAAAAATGTTCCGCTGGTTGTCCGTCATTGTCGGCGCAGTGATTCTATGGGCTGCGTTTTTTGATAATCCGGCCGTATGGCCGGTACGCAACACTGTGGAATATTATGTTACGCGTGCATGGTGGAATCTGGCCGGAGAACCCGATTCCAGCAAATATGGCAGCGTGGCGGGTAAGGTAACGAGCGAATCAGGACAGCCGTTGGCTGATGCGGTAGTGGTGATTTCGGAGTGGGATGGCCGTGTCCATACGGTCAGGACTCAACCAGACGGGATGTATCGGATTGAAGAAGTACCCATGGGATTTTACCGAATGGCGGCAACTGCGCCGGGGTATGAAGCCCGCGAGTCCGGAGGGGTTTTACGGGGAATAACGATTCGCCCGGGGTATCGGACTGAGGCTGATTTTTCACTGAAAAACAAAGAAAAAGCAGCGCGCTCGCCGTTGCCTGCGCCGCAACTTGTCGAGCCGCTGACGCTGACCTGCAAGAGCCCGGTTCCGGGGGAAGCCGGACGGGAAACCTTACAGTTTCATGAAGCTGGAATGAACGAACTGATTTTTCTTTATCGGCCTTTGGATTCGGCAAATCGCGCATTGCCCGTGCTGGTTACAGTGTACCCAGGGCCGGTGGACACGTGGGAATGTGTCAGTATTGGTCTGGCGCAGGCAGGGTATGCGGTTTTGGCGTTGGGCCCTGCGTATGGAATGGAACTTACACCGGATGTCGATACCTTGGAGCGCTTGGTTGGAATGGTTAAAAACGGCGGGCTGCCGGGAACGGATTCAGCGAGGGTAGCCGCATTGGGCGGCAGTTACAGTGCATTGCTGCTGGAGCTGCTGATGCTGCGGGAGTCCGATCTGGATGCGGTAGTCTTGCTGGGTCCGCCTACCGATATGTTTGATTTTCGGCGACGGTTTGAGCGGGA
>CAZSRN010000013.1:14805-18890 GCA_964609115.1 uncultured Veillonellaceae bacterium
GAAGGTTTTGTTCCGCCATTTGGACTGGATCGGGCGCTGGTCGCGCTCGGGTTGCCCAGCCGGACGCCGATGCGCTACCTGAATTATTCCATGGTTTATCAAGTTCGTGAGGGACTGCCGCCTACCATTCTGTTTCATAGTTATCAGGATGAAATTGTGCCTTACCAGCAGAGCGGATTGCTTGCAGAGAGTCTGCGGCAACGTGGCGTGGAAGCGGAGCTTCATTTATTTGATGGAGCCAGCCACTATCTATTGGAAGACAGTGAAGCGTCCATGACCATATATCGGCAGACCCTTGATTTTTTACGACGGCACGGAATGGCTCCGTTTCCGGGGAAGGGGAAATGACATGAAGATTGATTTAACACATAAAAGAGTATTGATTACCGGGGGAACCTCTGGAATTGGGCTGGAAGCTGCCCGCATGTTTATGGCGGCAGGAGCCGTGGTGGCCATCATGGGACGCAATAAAGAGCGCGGACAGGCCGCCGTGCAACAACTTACCACTGCTGAAGGCGCACCCCTTTATTTTTTTGGGGACGTTGCCAGGGTATACGACTGCGACCGGGTGATCAGAGAGGTCTGTGCCAAGTTGGGAGGCCTGGATGTACTGGTCAATTCGGCGGGCGAGTATTTTGAAAAACCGATCACGGATACAACAGAAGCGGATTTTGATTCGATTATGGATGTGAACGCCAAAGGCGCATATTTTATGGCGAAAGCTGCCGTACCGGCGTTGAAATCCAGCCGGGGCGCCATCGTCAACGTATCTTCCGACGCGGGCCTCAACGGCAATATAAATTGCACGGCGTATTGCGCGGCCAAGGGAGCGGTTACTCTGTTTACAAAAGCATTGGCGCTTGAACTCGCTCCCCATGCAGTTCGGGTAAATTGCGTGTGTCCGGGAGATATAGCAACTCCCATGACGCAGCGTCAATTTTCGGCGGCGGAGGATCCGCAGCAATACCGTCGGGAAATGGAGTCGCTCTATCCTTTGGGACGAATTGGTAGCCCCGAAGAGGTTGCAGGGGTCATCGTATTTTTAGCATCCGATGCGGCATCCTTTGTTACTGGAGCGGCATGGAGTGTGGACGGAGGGTTGACTGCGGGATGAAACTCATACTGCGGCTATTGTTTCGCCGGCTTTTCTCCCTGCAAATTTTTCATGGGGACAGGCTGACGTTTGAAGGGCCGTCAGTTATCATGCCCAATCATGTTTCATTCTTGGATGCGATTCTATTGTATGCATTTTTGCCGGATTCCGTCTGCTTTGTTGTAAACTCTGAAATTGCCGAAAATCCTTGGGTTGATTTTGCCTTGCGGTTTTGCCGTCACGTCAGGATTCAACCCCGCAACCCTTACGGATTGCGGACGGTAATTTCCATTCTAAAAGAAGGGTCGCCGGTGTTATTGTTTCCGGAAGGCCGTATTTCTGTGACCGGCAGCTTAATGAAAATGTACACCGGGGCTGCGATGGTAGCCTGGAAGACGGGGGCGCGGGTTTTCCCCATTATCCTGCGCGGCCCGGAGTATTCAAAATTTTCCCGTATCCAGGATAAAGTGAAATCACGTTGGGCTCCGCCCGTTCAGATCTTTGTCGATGCGCCGGTTCAGCTTGTGGTCGATGAATCCCAAAGCTTTCGGGTGCAAAAGAACTTGTTGGCGGATCATTTGCTTTCCATTATGCGGCAAGCGACCTTTCTGGCGCGACAAGAAGAACAGAAAGACCGGGATTTTTTCACAAGGCTACTGCTGGCAGGACATCTGCAAGGATTGGACAAAGTAATTGCAAGGGATATTTCGCGGAGTGCAACCTATCGTCAGTTACTTGCCGGGATCTATGTTCTTGCAGAAAAAATTCGGCGACTGTTGCCGAATGATCCGGCGGACCGTCCGGCGGTCGGGGTTCTTATGCCCAACTCCATCGCGCATGTTACCGTACTGTTCGCGCTTTTTTATTTGGGACGGGTTCCTGCTGTGTTCAATTTTTCCACCGGCATCAAAAACGGCGTGGATTGTGCAATTAACGTAGGCGTCAAAACAGTGCTGACTTCGCGGACCTTTGTTGAAAAGGCGGGACTGGAAGCTTTTGTTGAACAGCTTGCCGGTTTTTGCCGGATTCTGTATCTGGAAGATATTGTTGCGACGGTGGGCATGAGGGACAAATTGGCGGGAATGGGGAATTTATGGCGAAAGCGCCGGGGGAAGGGGAAGACCGACTCTCGGCTGATTATTTTTACTTCCGGCACGGAAGGGCGTCCCAAGGGGGTTGTTCTCTCCCAGGCCGCCATACTTTGCAATATCGATCAAGCGAGCAGTTTGATCGACTATTCGCCGACAGACAAGATGTTGACGGCATTGCCGATGTTTCATAGTTTTGGCCTGATGGCCGGAACGATGTTGCCCTTGCTGGGGGGCGTGGAGGTGTTCCTGTATCCTTCACCGCTGCACTATCGAATTGTGCCGGAAATGGCCTATGATTTCAATGCTACACTCATGTTGGGGACACCAACCTTTTTGGCGGGGTATGGGAAAATGGCTCATCCGTATGATTTCCGCAGCCTGCGGTATATCTTGTCGGGCGGAGAAAAGTTGACCCCTTTGGTTCAGGAACTCTGGCGCAGCAAATTTGGCATTCGAATCCTGGAGGGATACGGCATTACGGAAACCGGTCCGGTTCTTTGCCTGAACACGCCGCTTTCTTATCGGCAAGATACGGTGGGACAATTTTTGCCCGGCATTGAGTGGAGACTGGAAGCCGTTGAGGGAATCGAAACCGGTGGCGCTTTATATGTCAGGGGACCCAACATCATGGAAGGATACATGTTGTATGGACAGGGCTTCCAGGCCGTCGGCGAATGGTTTGCCACCGGGGACGTGGTGTCGGTGGATCGGGCAGGATATGTAAGGATTCAGGCTCGGCTAAAGCGATTTGCCAAAATTGCAGGGGAAATGGTCAATCTGCAAGTGGTGGAGGACGCCGCGGCAGCTTGCTTTACCGGAGGGTTCCATGCAGTTGTTTTTATTACGGATGGACGGAAAGGGGAACGAATTTTGCTGGTAACGACACTAAAAGCGGCGGAACGGCATACGCTCCGGGAATATTTGTTGAAAGCCGGGCATAGCGGCTTGTCCGTTCCGGATGAAATCATTCATGTGGAAAAAATGCCCCTGCTGGGCAGCGGCAAACCTGATTATGTTACGATTTACCGCATGCTGCCGCAATGGATGAAGGAACCCTTATAGTGACGGGCTTGGGATATTTGCTGACGGCCCAATTTTTATCGGCATTTGTCGATAATATGATTCTTTTTATTGCGCAGGCCGTCATTTTGCGGGACGCCTTTCCGGCATGGTACCTCCAATTGGTTCAGGCCACTTTTTTGTTTGCCTATATTGTTTTGTCGCCGTGGGTAGGGAGACTGGCAGATCGTTACGCGAAAAAAAAGGTTTTGATTTTGGGCAATGCCGTAAAAGGTACAGGGGTATTGCTGCTGTCGGCAGGGCTGGATCCCGCGCTGAGTTATGCGGTTGTCGGCATTGGCGCCGTAATCTATAGCCCGGCCAAATATGGTATTTTGCCCTGGATGGCAAAATCTGACGCGCAATTGCTTTCAGCGAATGCACAGGTGGAAGGGTTTACGATTTTGGCGATACTTTCCGGCGCGGCTGTCGGCGGCTGGTTGGCGGATTATTCGATTGGGGCGGCGCTCGGCATTTGTGTGGGAGCCTATTTGATCTCAACGTTGCTCTGTGCAGGAATTCCGCATAATCCGGAAAATTGCGACATAAAGTTTCATAATGCATTACGAGAGTTTAAAAATAATTTGATGCAAGTGCTGGCGATCCCGGACGGGAGATTTTCCTTATTGGGGACCAGCGGATTTTGGATGGCTTCGGCAGTCCTGCGGTTGTCGGTTTTTTTATGGCTGCCGATGACGTTCGGAATTCATGACCAAACGATGATTGGATTTATGATTATGCTTAGCGGAGCGGGCTTGATTGCCGGAGCCGTTGTGACTCCCTATCTGGTTCCGGCAGGGCACGTTGCGCGCGTGATTGTTTTTGGCGCCATGATGGGGATT
>CAZSRN010000014.1:0-5013 GCA_964609115.1 uncultured Veillonellaceae bacterium
GTAATTCTATTTCCCCGTTCAGTTTTCCTGCGTAAAGCGCGAAAAAAAACGACGGAAAATTCCGTCGTGTATACAAAATGCTTACATTTTACAATACGCGCCGTGCTCCCAGATAGCGTTTGGCGTAATAATTTTCCGACAACCGGCTCACTGTGACGCCTCGGCTCGACGATGCATGGACAAATTGGCCGTTACCCTGATAGATTCCGACATGGGAGGCGCCTTTCTCATACGTCTCAAAAAACACCAAATCTCCCGGTTTCAGATCATTTTGACGAATTTTCGTGCCGACCTCGTATTGTTTGTCGGCCGTTCGGGGCAGCTTGACCCCATGCCGGTTATACACATACATCACGAAACCCGAACAGTCGAACCCACTGGGAGTTGCGCCGCCAAACCTGTATTTCACCCCACGATAGGATAACGCCGTATTCAGGATTCCGGTCGCGTTTTTTCCTCCTGCCGCCTGGTTCGAGTGGACTGCCGGCTTGGACGGCAGTTTTTTGCCGGTAAGGCTCCGGAAGGTTTTTTCCTCCACGACTCCGTCCGGTTTGAGTCCTTTGGCTTTCTGGAAAGCAAGGACCGCCTGCTTTGTGAGAATAGTATAGTTGCCATCGACACGGCCGCCAAAATAACCGGCATTTTTCAAACCGGCCTGGATCTGTTCGACCACCGGCCCTTTATCACCCTGCCGATATTCGGCTCCAGCCGCCTGACCAACCGGACTGACGCATAAAAGCAAACAAAACAATGCGCCAAGAAGCCAATTCTTCCCGGGCACGCCGCCACCTCCTCCCGTCACTTCACGATCAATACGGGAACCGAAGAATGTTGCGTGACACGGGATACGACGCCGCCCAGCAGAAACTCCGCGATGCCGCTCAACCCCCGGTTGCCCATTACGATCAGATCAAATTTTCCTTCCTTGATCAAATGGAGAATGCGTTCCGCCGGGTAGCCGAATTCTATTTTGGTGACAAGCGAATGCGGATAGCCGGCCATTTTTTCTTCCGCCTGTTTGAGAAGGGTTTGTCCCGTTTGCTGGATATCGTCGATATCACGGGGAATAAACAAGGGTGAGCCGTCGATGCTGGGGATCGTGTTGTAAGGCTGAACGACATGGACCACGATGATTTCGCTGCCGAACTTTTCTCCCAATGCCCGGGCGTGCTCCAGCGCGTGCCAGGCCATTTCCGAACCGTCGATCGGAACCATGATTTTTTCAAACATGTTGATTCCTCCCCTTTTGTTTCTTGCCACCTGACAAGGTGTGCCGTTACTTGGCCGACAGCCAGTGCTCCAGAGCTTTCGCCAACTGGTCCGGGCAGGAAGTGTCGCGGCCTTCGCAGGGAATCCCTTTGAGTTTGGCAACGACATCCTCGACCTTCATGCCGGTGACCAACCGGCCAATGCCGGTCAGATTGCCCTCGCAGCCGTCGGAAAACTCGACCTTGCGCAAGACTCCGTCCGCCACTTCAAACCGAATCTCCGTGGAGCAAGTTCCCTGGGGGTAATACGATTGCATCATTGTTTCTCCTCCAATGTTTTGATGCGATGTTCCACGGACGGCCGCAACAGATCGTTCGACGGCGCCAGTTTGAGGAATATCCGGAAATCGCTGAGCGCTTCGGCGATCTGCCCCGCCTGTTCATAGGCGATTCCGCGGTTGTGATAGGCGGTATGGTTCTTGGGATCAAGCTCGATCCCTTTGCTGTAATCGAGTATCGCGTCGCTCCACTGATCCAGTTGCGCAAAGACCGTACCCCGGCTGAGCCAGCCCGGCGCATAGGCGGGATCGATTTCAATAGCCTGGTTCAAATCCTTCAGCGCCAGCTCATATTGCTTGAGGCGGCGATATACCAAGCCCCGGTTGCTCAATGCCTGCACATCGTTCGGATTGAGAGTGATCACCTGCGTGAAGTCGGCCAATGCCCGGTCATACTGCCGAGTCGCCACCAACGCCACCCCGCGCCAAAAATACGCGTCCGCATACTTGCCATCCAAACCGATGGCTTTGCCGCAGGCGTCGATGGCTTCCAGATATTCGAATTTTTCCGTATGCTTGCGACACTGTTCGGTCAAGGCTTCTTTCGTCTCGGCCGCCATCGCGGGAGACACCGTTTGGAGCGTCAGTCCCAGGCAGAAGATCATTAAGGGGATCGACCATGTTCGCGTACGCGTCACCTCGCAATCCTGCTCAATGTATCAATTCGCCGGCTGTCTTTTATCTCCTGCCAAATGCCGGTCACGCCATTTCCAGTTTCGTAGAATCCCAGGGTTCAGCCATCACCTTTTCCACAAAGAGCCGGACGATCACCGGGTCGTACTGCCGGCCGGCCTGTCGTTCCAATTCCGCCACGGCATCAGCCGGTGACATTTCTTTGCGGTAGGGCCTCCCTTGGGTCATGGCGTCGTAAGCGTCGGCGACAGCGAGAATTCTGGCCTCCAGGCAAATTTCCCGTTCTTTCAGCCCTTTCGGATACCCGCTGCCGTCCCAGCGCTCATGATGTTCTAATACAGCCCGGGCCAGATGGGAAAAATCCGTGACAGCGCCGAGAATGCGGAAGCCGATCTCCGAATGGCGTTTCATTTCCCGCCACTCCTCTTCCGTCAGTTCCCCTTCCTTATTGAGCACTTTTTCATCAATGCCGATCTTGCCGATATCATGCAACAAGCCCATAGTCTTCAGCCCGTTGATCTCATGGGGATTCAGCGCCATGGCCTGGCCGATCGAACGGCATATTTCACTGACCCGGCTGGAATGCATTTCTTCTCGGGCATTCTTCTCGTTCAGGGTCCGAACAATCAGATGGATCGTATTGTTACGCACACTGTCGCTTTCCGACAACTTATTCCGATACATGTTGTCTTCCGCTTCTTTGAACACATCCTGCATTTCCCGGCCAGCCGTCGTTTTGGTGGCCCACCCGAACGAAGCGGACAGAATGACCAATTCTTTTTTCTCCCGCAGGATGGCCTGTGAAATCCGGTGGATGATCCGTTCCGCCTCCACTGCGTCCGTCCGGGGCAACAGCAGGATGAATTCATCGCCGCCGATCCGGGCCACGATATCGTCCTGACGGCAAACTTCCTTCAGAATCGACGCCAATTTGCGCAGAAGATTATCGCCGGCTGCATGGCCGAACGCATCATTGGTCAGTTTCAGGCCATTCACATCGGCGATCACCAGAGTCAACGGCAGGTTGCGATCCGTTGATAGCCGCTTCAGTTCTTCCTCGTAGAATCGTCGATTATACAGGCCGGTCAGTTGATCGTGAAAACTCAGGTACTCAATCCGCTGCCGTTTCTCGATCTTATCGGTAATGTCGCGGATGATCCCGATCGCCATCGAAACCTGCGCGGCGATGATTGAAAGAATGTACGCATCTTCCGGATGAAACGAATGGGACTCGCCCATCAACGCCAAGGCAATGACCCCAAACGGTTTCCCCTGTGCATCAAACAACGGTGCGCCAAGATAATGTCGGGTCGGCGCTTTTTGTTCCGTTGCCAATGTATACTCGCCCGTTTCAATCAGCCTGTCCATTTCCGTTGGGGTGATATGCACCGCACGCCCTAGTTGCATAACCAACTCGGTCATTCCCTTTCCGACCGGCCGCCGTTGGGGAATCACCGAAAGTGAATCGGCGTTGAACGGCACAAAGATCTCCTGGGTCGCCTCATCCAACAGACTAATATGGAAGTGTTGCGCCGGCAGCACCTTGCCGACCAGCTGATAAACGCGCTCATACAATTCATCCAGGGACTGCGCGACCAGCACCGACTCGGCAATTTCCCGCAACACCGCCTGAATCTCCGCATTCCGACGCAACGCCGCTTCCGATTGCTTCCGCTCCGTTATGTCGCGAATCGCCGGAATGTGAACCGAAATGCCTTTCCAGACCAGGGAAGTCGCCATGATTTCAACCGGAAAGACCGTGCCGTCTTTTTTTCGATGAAAGCGCAGGGGAATCTGGACGGTATTGGCCGAAATGGCCCGAACGCAGGCGTTACGGGTTTCGTCCGGCTCCGCCGAAAGGTCCGTGTTTTTCATCCGCAGGAGTTCCTCGCGGGAATAACCGTACAAAGATACGGCGGCAAGATTGGCATCATAAATCTCGCCAGTCCGGTTGTCGATCAAAAACAGCGCATCCGACTCCATCTCAAACAATTGACGATATTTCGCTTCGCTTTCCTGAAGCCTTTCCGCCGCCCGGTTCTGTTCTGCCAGCCCTATCAACAGCCGCCCATACAGAGTAGTGGCCAAAGGATAAATAATCAACACCGGAGCCGTAATATCCGCAAGCAGCGTCCAACGAACTTCAGCCGGCAGAAGCAGCATGCAGGACAGCATGACCACATGGATCACCCAGCCGAATCCGTACAATAATTTCAAATTCAGATTCCATGCATAACGGGTGCGCAGCTGATAAAACAACACGCCAAGACCCGCCGACGTCAAAATGGTGCTCAGACCAACCCACTGCCCGACTCCTCCCTGCCATATCCGCAACAAACCCGTCATCAGAGCGGCGATCGACGCTGCCTGCCAACCGCCAAACAACCCGACAATGCCTAACAAAATCGTTCGCCCATCAAAAGTAAGCCCGGGCGAATAATGCAGGGGAAATATCATACCGGCCATAGCGACCGCGCCGAATAGGAAGCCGCCAACCATCCGGCCCTGCAGCGTCCGCCAGTCGCCCCAGCGCACCGCGCAAAACGAATACAGAAAGCCCAACGCCAGCAACAAGGTGATGTTGTTCAGCAAACTTGCAAACAACGAATTCGTCATGGACGTCCTCCCGAAAATTATCAAACGCTCGGCTCCGTTTTGACCCTGACACATTTCCCTGCCGCTATGCCTTCACATATATTTTCGCTATATTCCAAAAAAATCCTCTTGAAGCAAAGCAACGCAAAGACAACAAAAAAACACAGCGACATAAGTCGCTGCGCAATGCTCGTTATTATTTGGTGCGGTAGAGTGGATTTGAACCACCACGAGGTTGC
>CAZSRN010000014.1:5023-15854 GCA_964609115.1 uncultured Veillonellaceae bacterium
CCGAATTCAAGGAAAGACTGCTTCAATGCAAACGAAATTAAAAAAAGACCTTCAGGTTGCCCTGAAAGCCTCGGTTTCACTATTGGTGCGGTCGAGTGGATTTGAACCACCACGAGGTTGCCCCCGCCAGCCCCTCAAGCTGGTGCGTCTGCCGTTCCGCCACTACCGCACGTTGGAACTGTGGCTGTCAAATAAAATTGGTGCGGTCGAGTGGATTTGAACCACCACGAGGTTGCCCCCACTAGCTCCTGAGGCTAGCGCGTCTGCCGTTCCGCCACGACCGCACGTTTTACTGACAAGTGATATATTACCACACCGGTTTCCCCACGTCAAGAATGTTTTCTCTATTTCAACCCCGCCGATTAGCGCAAGCCCCATTCCCAAACATTCCAAAAATTCCCCGAAAACGGATTGGGTTTAAAGTTCACGATACTTCTTTTTGCGGCGGCGATCTCTGCCCGGTAATATAGAGGGATCATCGGAACTTCAGCCAGCAGTTTTTCCTGCAAACGGCGCAATCCTTCCCGTCGCCCTTCTACATCACCCATTCTCCGCGTACTCTCCAATAAGAAATCCACCTCCGTCGATTTCCATCCAGCATAATTTTTTCCAGTCCAACGATTCACTGCCGTCGGGATTCTGCGTGAATGCCACAAGTCATAGCTATCGGGGTCCGTAGTGTTAACCCAGGCAAAAAGCGCCATTTCAAAACGCCGGTTCGGCAATGTTTCCCGAAAAAATACCCGGCTATCTACGATTTGAATCCGCATCTCAATGCCGATTTCGCGAAGTTGGCCGGATAACATCGCAGCCACCATCTCTCGCGGCTTATCCCCTGTCGGAATTGAAAGTGCAAAGCTCAACCGTCGTCCATCTTTTGTCAATACTCCATCATATCCGCTTTTCCATCCGGCAGCCGCTAATAGTTCCCTGGCTTTCGCCACATTTTTCACGGGTTGCTCCGGTAATGCAATAGCGGCCCAAGACAGCGGATGAACATCGGTATACGATGGAAACGCAGCATGCTTCAACGGTTTTTCAATAAGTTCGGATCGGTCGATGCCTAACGCAATAGCTTGTCGCACCCGGGCATCGGTAAAAAGAATATTGTCCAGATTAAAGTCCAGGTGTTCCCATATCGAACCCATTGTAATAAAGGTATTGACGCCAGTTACGGCGCGCACCTGATCCAGCTGATCAAAACCAATATTGTTGACAACATCGACTTCACCGATCTTCAACTGGCTCAGAACAATCTGACGGTCGGTCACAACTTTATAGGTAATTGCTTCAATGAGGGGCTTTCCCTTGTGATAACCGGGATTGGCAACAAAAAGCAAAGCATCGCCCCGCCGCCATTCCTTTAGAATATATGGGCCAGACCCCAAAGGCAACCGGGTAAAATTTTGAGCTTGCACGTCGGCAAAATCCGAAACCCGATGGCTTGGCAAAATAAAAGAAAACAAATTTAACGCATACGCATACGGTTCTACAAGACGAATCACGATTGTTGAGCTATCCGGCGTCACAAGCGACTGGATTTTATCATAACCCTCGCGCCAGACAATCCGGGCTCGATTGCGCAGAATAAAGTCATAAGTAAACTTCACATCGCCAGCCGTCAGCGGTCGGCCATCCTGCCAGGTAAGATTTGGTTTCAGCCGATAGGTGAGGGTCAATCCATCACTGCTCATCCCGCCATTGGCCATCGAGGGAACTTCCGCCGCTAAATCGGGTATCCATTCTCCCTTGTCATTTTGCAGCAATAATCCGCCAAACAGTAATCGTCCCACTTCCTGAACCGCCATCTGGTCACTAAGAAGGGGATTCCACGTTTCAGGCTCTACGGCGCTGCCTACGCTAATTTTGCCGCCGGCTGCCGGCGCATTGGCGACAGATCCGGTCTTTTCCGTTTTCGGAGCACACCCGGAAAGAAAACTCACTATCAAAACTATCGCAATTAACGGTCGAGAAAATTTTATTACCAAGGCTCTTCGTCTTCTCCTATTCTTGCACTCTTTTTAAAATATTTTTCCAAGCATTTTCAACCTGTCGCTTTGTCTCTTCCATAGATCCTGTATTATCAATAACCACATCCGCGCGATTTTTTTTCAACTCTATGGGCCATTGGGAAGAAATCCGATCCATCATTTCCTTTTCGGTAAATCCGTCCCGAATTTGCAGTCGTTTCTTTTGCATTTCCGGTGTCACATAAACTGTCCAGATTTCGTCCACCCACTGACTCCAGCCTGATTCAAACAGTAGCGGCACATCAAAAACAACGACCCCGTGCCCCGCCGCAATGGCCGCCTTGGCCTGTTCTTCCGCCTGTTCCCGTATCAATGGATGCAATAAGTCTTCCAGCCAGCGTTTCTCTGCCGGCTGGGAAAATACAATCGCTCCCACAACATCCCTTCGCAGAGCCCCTTCAGCAGTGAATATGTCGTCGCCAAAATGTCGGCGCATGTCCACCAATGCCGCCGAACCCGGTTGTGTAACATCGCGGGCAATTTTATCGGTATCGACGACAACGGCTCCCATATCGGCAAGCATCTCGCTAACTGTGCTCTTTCCGCTTGCGATTCCTCCTGTCAGACCAATACGCAACACTTTCATCGCGGTTGCTGACATTGGGGGCAATAATGGGTTCCTCTGCCCCCCACTTCCGTCCTGACAATCTCCGTTCCGCATACGGGACAGGGCAGCCCTTTTCGACCATAAACGCATAACTCTTCCTGGAAAGAACCCCTGTTGCCTTCGCCGTCGCGATAGTCGCGGAAGGTTGTTCCCCCTTCGCAGATTCCCTTTTCGATCACTGCATTAATCGCCTCATGCAACTTTGCAATCTCGGACTCATTCAGAGCATTGGCTTTGCGTTCAGGATGAATTCCCGCCCGCGCAAGGCTTTCATCGACGTAAATATTGCCAAGACCGCCAATAAAGCTCTGATCCAACAGAGCCGTCTTTATTTTTCCTTTTCGTTTCGATAACCCGGTTGCAAAATAGTCTACGGTAAATTCCAGCGACAAAGGTTCCGGCCCCAGAGAAGATAATCCATAAATCCTGTCCAGTTCATTTTTTCGCAGCAGATATAACGTTCCCAACGTGCGGGTATCCAAATACTCCAACGAATCTCCTCCACCAAAATGAAAAATGATTCTGGCTGATAAATCCGCAGGCGTTCCTTCGCTACGATAAAAAAGACGTCCGGTCATTCTCAGATGAATTACCAAAATCCAATCGTCCGTAACATGAAACAGCATATACTTGGCCCGTCGCTCCAGCGCATCAATTCGGCGCCCCATCAAAATCGCCCGAAAATCTTCCGGCGATGGCCATTTGACAAGGCGCGGAAGACGGATTTCTATATCCTTGATCGTCTTTCGTTCAACATGTGGACGAAGAGAACGGCAAATGGTTTCAACTTCCGGCATTTCTGGCATTTTCTTTACTCCCTATTTTGTCTCGGCCCAAGTTTTTCCCTGCTTGATATCCACCAATAAAGGCACAGATAACTGAACGGCATTCTCCATTGCCGATTGCAAAAGACGCTTCACGATGTCCATTTCAGAAGTCGGCGCTTCCACCACCAATTCGTCATGCACCTGGAGCAACATGCGACTTTTCAGTCCCTGTTGGCGAATTGCTTCACGAGCCTGAATCATTGCCTTTTTGATAATATCCGCAGCAGTCCCCTGAACCGGCGTATTCATGGCCGTGCGCTCCGCAAAAGCCCTCAGGTTGAAATTGGAGCTGTTAATGTCCGGCAAGTACCGTCGCCGCCCGAATAACGTGCTGACATAGCCCGTCATGCGAGCTTCCATGATCGTTCGGTCAATAAACGCTTTTACCGCCGGATAACGGGAAAAATATTCAGCGATATAATCAGCCGCTTCCCTGCGACTGACGCCGATCCCCTGAGATAAGCCATAATCACTGATTCCGTAGACGATGCCGAAGTTTACTGCCTTGGCCCGTGAGCGCAGTTCTGACGTCACCTGGTCAATTGCAACGTCAAAGACTTCCGCCGCCGTCCGCGTATGAATGTCTTCCCCCGTCATAAAAGACTGAATCATATTTTCATCACCGGCCAGATGCGCCAAAATACGGAGTTCAATTTGAGAATAATCAGCTGCCACCAACCAATCGAATCCTTCTCCCGGGACAAACAGAGTTCTGATCTGACGTCCCAGTTCCGTACGCACTGGAATGTTTTGCAGGTTCGGGTCAGAGCTTGACAATCGTCCGGTTGCTGTAACCGTTTGGTTAAAATGTGTATGAATTCTTCCCGTCATCGGATGAATCAACGGTCGCAACCCATCCAGATAGGTTGACTTTAATTTGGTCAACATCCGATATTCCAATAAGTTGTCGACAATCGGATGTGCTCCCGCCAACTTTTCAAGAACTTCAACATCAGTAGAGTAACCCGTCTTGGTCTTTTTTCCCGCCGGCAAGCCCAGTTTTTCAAACAAGATGGTTCCCAGTTGCTTTGTGGAATTGACATTAAAGGATTCACCCGACAAACTGTAAATCTCTTTAAGCAGAACTTGAATCCTGCTCGCAATGTCGGCTTCCATGACATCAAGCCCTTGCTTATCGACTTGAATCCCAAAAACCTCCATCGACGATAACGTTTCAACCAGCGGTAATTCTATCTGTTTCAGCAGATCCGCAGCGCCAATCCGGTCAATCTCCGCCTGTTGCGCACTATGAAGTTCCGGCAGCTGACCCGCCATCCATGCCGCGTATTCCGGGCTTTGTTGCGCGTCTTTTGAAAAAGGGACCGAGCCCTTACCCATATAATCCGTCATGAGTTTGTCGAATGGATAGCCGCTGCCCGACGGATTGATCAAATACGCCGCGATCAAAGTGTCAAACAGCAGCGGCGCAAAAGAAAGGCCCCTGATCTGACACGCATTATATACCGGCTTTGCATCATAAGTCACCTTAGGCAATTTCACGTCGGTCAGAAGGACGAGAAAATCATCCCAGGCCGCCGTATCAGCTGCAACCCAGTATTGCTGTCCCTCAGCGAATACCCCGGCGCCAACGAAGCGGCAATCCGGAATATGGCCTTCCATTCTGGCGCCAAAATATAAAGTTCCCTGCTTTTTGACAGCGTCGGCAATGTGCTCAAATTCTTCTTTCGTACTGATTTGCTGAAAAACAGGCGCTTTCTCAACCGCTGCGGAATCTCCCCATTCTGAATCGGTCGCCGACGCCCAGTTGGCTATTTTCCCAACCAGAGCGCGAAATTCATACTTTTCAGCTACCGCACGGACTTTGTCCATATCCGGGCTCACGGCATACTGCTCCATATCTATAGGAACCGGCACGTTACAAACAATCGTGGCTAATTTTTTTGAGAGATAGGCAATCTCGCGATTTGCAAGGATTTTCTCCCTCAGTTTTTCGCCCGGCACCTTGTCAATATTCTCATACACTCCATCAATGGATCCAAAATCGTTAATCAGCTTTTTCGCCGTTTTTTCACCCACTCCGGGAATACCGGGAATGTTGTCGGAAGCGTCTCCCATCAGGCCTTTCATCTCAATGACCTGCATCGGCGTCAATCCATAGTTAAAAGTCAATGCGATGGGATCTACTTCTTCAAATTCTGAAATTCCTTTTTTCGTGAGCAACACATGGACATGATCATTGATCAGCTGTAATGAGTCCTTATCTCCCGTTACAATGAGAAATTCCTGTTCGTCGGAGGCTTGAGCCGCCAGAGTGCCAATAATATCATCGGCTTCGAAGCCTTCAATCTCCAGCATGGTAATCCCCAAGGCCTGCAGAACTTCACGGGCAGCCGGAAACTGCTCCGACAGCTCGGACGGAGTCGGTTTGCGCTGGGCTTTGTAATCGACATAATCATCGTTGCGAAACGTTCGTTTTCCCTTGTCGAACGCCACCACTACTCCAGCGGGTTTCAAGTCCGCCAGCAATTTAATGATCATATTCGTAAAACCAAACACGGCATTGGTAAAATAACCGTTCGAAGTCGTCATCGTCGGCAGTGCATAGAATGCCCGATGGATCAGACTGCTGCCGTCAACAATTATGTATTTTTGATTCATGGGCATCCTCCTGCTGACTTTTGAAACTCATACCGCCTATTTCAGCAGTGCAAGCGCACGGGCAAAAACATTTTCCGGTGTAAAGCCAAACTTATCCATCACGGTAGGTCCCGGTCCCGATGCACCAAAATGATCAATGCCTACAGATGCGCCTTTTGCTCCGGTGTATTTGGCCCATCCCATTGTTATGCCGGCTTCCACGGACAATACCGGAACCCCGGCAGGCAAAACACCCTGACGATATTTTTCGCTCTGTTCGTCAAACAATTCCCAAGAAGGCATGGATACGACCCGAACACGCACTCCTTTTTGCTCCAACAGGATTGCCGCCTTAATGCTGATCTCCACTTCTGATCCGGTTGCCAGCAAAATCACCTGAGGCTTTTTATCTTCCGCTTCTTGGGCTATGTAAGCGCCGTATGGAACACCATCCGCCGATCCGAACTCGGACTCTTCCATGGTAGCCAGTTTTTGACGGGTCAAAACCAGCGCCACCGGTTTTTTCCGTTCAATGGCCAGTTTCCATGCAGCACGGGTTTCGTTGGCTTCTGCCGGCCGTAATACCGTCAGTCCGGGAATCGCACGTAAACTTGCAAGTTGTTCAATCGGCTGGTGAGTAGGTCCGTCTTCACCGACTCCAATACTGTCATGCGTAAACACGAAAATTGAATGAGTTTGCATGAGCGCCGCCAATCGAAGGGCCGGTCGCATATAATCGGCAAAGACAAAGAACGTCGCGCCGTAAGGAATAACTCCTCCATGCAGGGCCATGCCGTTAACCATGGCTCCCATCGCATGTTCGCGAATTCCAAAATGCAGATTTCTTCCCGCCGGATTAACCGCGCTAAAATCACCTATCCCCTCCAGCAACGTTTTGGTGGATGGCGCAAGATCGGCTGATCCTCCTACAAAGGTTGGCAATACTGAAGCAATCTGATTCATAACTTTACCGGAAGACTCACGCGTCGCCATTGCCCCGGCAGAAAAAGCCGGAAGTTTTTCCGCCCATCCGAGGGGTAGCTTTCCTGCCATCGCATCATGGTAAGAAAGCGCTTCTGTCGGATACTTGGCCTGATACTCCGCAAACAGTTTATTCCACTGCTCTTCCCAGGCTTCTCCCCGCTCAACCGCTTTTCCAAAATGCGCGGCAGCTTCCGTCGGCACATAGAAGCGGCGTTCCGGCGGCCATCCCAGCGTCTGGCGGGTAGCTGCGGCAGCGTCTGCCCCCAGTGGTTCGCCATGAGCCGATGATGTGCCTTGCTTCGGGCTGCCAAATCCGATTTGGGTCCGTACCGCAATCAGCGACGGACGTTCCTTGTCTTCCCGCGCCAATCGGATAGCCTCTTCGATCAAATTCAAATCATTGCCGTCCGGAACAGTCAGTACCTGCCATCCGTAGGCCTGAAAACGCAACCGGACATTTTCGGTAAAGGCGATGTCCGTGCTTCCTTCGATGGATATATGGTTATCGTCATACAGATAAATTAATTTCCCCAGGCCCAGAGTAGCAGCCGCCGAAGCCGCTTCAGCGCAGACTCCCTCCATTAGATCTCCATCCGATACAATCCCGTATGTAAAATGGTCTACGACAGAAAATCCGGGCTTATTATACACGGCGGCCAAATGCTTTTCCGCTACAGCCATGCCAACTCCCATGGCAAAACCCTGCCCCAGCGGTCCAGTCGTGGCTTCGACTCCCGAAGTCATGCCATACTCCGGATGCCCCGGTGTCTTGGACTCCCATTGGCGAAATTTTTTCAAGTCCTCAATTGCCAAAGCATAGCCGTAAACATGCAGTAAAGCATACAGCAAGGCGGATCCATGTCCTGCGGAAAGAATGAAACGATCCCGATCCACCCACTTGGGTTGCACAGGGTTATGCTTCAAAAACCGGTCCCACAATGCATAAGCCATTGGAGCTGCCCCCAGCGGCAATCCCGGATGTCCGGACTTAGCCTGCTCCACCGCGTCAACCGCAAGAAACCTCAACGTATTCACACAGGTTTGATCTGTCTGATTCATTTCGAACCCAGCCTTTCTTGTTTTATTTTTATTTTTTTTCTCATCGCAATCCGGTCTGTTTTAAAATAATGCCCGTCTGGTGAGGTTTATTCATTGAGTAAAGATGAATTCCGGCAACTCCGTGCTCAACCAAATCCACAATTTGTTTGCAGGCATAGTCTATTCCCGCCTTTTCCATATCGGCCGGACTATCGCCGAATTTTTGCAGAATACCGGCCAAGCCAACGGGAATGGATGCTCCGCAAAGTTCCGTCATGCGGCGTATCTGAGCAGCGTTGAGTACCGGCATGATGCCAGCTTCAACCGGAATTTGGATTCCCGCCTTTGCCAAATCCTCCATCATGGAATAGAATTGTTGATTATCAAAAAACAGTTGAGTAATCAAAAAATCTGCGCCTGCGTCAACTTTTTGCTGCAAACGTTCCCGGTCGACTGCAAGGCTTGGACATTTTGGATGTCCCTCCGGATAAGCCGCCGCTGCCACACAAAAATCATGATGTTGTTGAATATGTGCAATCAAATCTTTTGCATATTCGTGATACTCAGCCCCGCTGTCGCAAGGAACTTCAGGTGGCAAATCGCCGCGTAGCGCCAGAACGTTGTTGATGTTTTCCTGTTTCAGCTGCGCCAGAACCGCATCGGTAGCCTGACGATCGGCGCCGACGCAAGTCAGGTGAGCCAATGTTTCGATGCCAAAATCATTTTGAACTTTGGATGCAATCTGGACTGACCGTGCGCAGGAACTGCCTCCTGCGCCGTAGGTTACGCTAATATAATCCGGTTTTAGCTTGCTCAGCCCCTCAAGCGTAGAAAATATGGTTTCAATCGGGTAGTCATGCTTGGGTGGGAAGATCTCGCAAGAAACCACCGGTTTTTTTGCTGAAAATAGTTCACGAATGCTCATAGTGTCCCCCTTTTGTTCTCTCACAAATCTGAATCTGCAGCCGCCGAGCGTAGCAACGGCAGCTGCAGATTCCACAAGTCTATTGTAAATTGTATCAAATCAGGCGCTAATTAGTCCATAGATTGTAACATCACGTTTTTGCTCCAAATTGAGAAATTGACCGTCAGCCGTCTTAACCAAAGGCAACCCGGCTGGAAAACTGCCCGGTTGGACTACTTCCGCTTGTCGCCCGTCACTCAGCATGACAATACTGCCTGTCATAAAATCCTTCACATGGTACAAAAACTTGCTGCATACAGTAGGATCCAGCAAATTAAACATCTGGCGGAAAATCGAATCCATCACATGATAAGGAGTTGTACGCCGCCGATATATCCTGTCGGAAGTCATCGCATCATAAATATCGGCTACAGCAATAATTCGGGCAAACGGGTGGATATTTTCGCCCCGCAAATGCAACGGATATCCGCTGCCGTCCATCCGTTCATGATGCTGCAGCACCGACCACATGATCACCAGGGGAACCTGGGGAACCTCCCGCAGCAAATAATATCCCTTGGTGGTATGCAACTTCATGATTTCCATTTCATTCGGCAGCAATTTCCCCGGCTTGTTCAATATTTCCGCCGGGACTTGGCTTTTGCCGATATCATGCATGAGCCCTGCAAAAATAAGATCACGCAAATCCTGTCCCTGCATCCCCATCCATTTGCCGATAACCCCCGACAAAACCGCCACATTAACGGAATGTTCAAAAGTATAATCATGAGTATGGCGAATCATCAGCAGATGACTCATAACCCCCGGTGCATCCACCAAGGGATCGATCTTCTCGTTGGCCAGTTCCTGCATCTTCGCCACGGGTACTTCACGAAACAAACTAATGGAATTAAATGCTGTTTTGACCAGATCCACCGTTTCTTTATAATATGCATTGAAAACTGCCCGATCAAAAGACCAAGGCAGTGTAGGATTAATAGCGCTCTGTGCTTCCGAAACAAGGACAGATACTTCTCCGACCCCCCATTGTTGTAAAAGGCGGATTTGATTCTCCGTCAGGATGGTTCCGGCGCCCAGAATGTTTTTCCCATCCTCCGAAGTCATGAGTTCGGCCACAATCATCCCTGCATGCAGCTCACTCAAGCTATATTTTTCAACCTGCCGTTTCAGCACTCGCCTTGATTCCTCCATGCAACCTTCTTTTTCCATCATGCATGCAGCATTCTGCAAATAGACAATTCCCGGTTTTTATCCAAATCGATAAACTCTCCCTCAGCCGTTCGTACCATGGGTCGAGTATTATCAAACCGATTCAGCAGAATTACTTCTCCCCGCTGCCCATTGCTCAACTGGACAACATCCCCTACAAAGCGTTCCGACAATTTATCTATAAAGACAGTACACGTCTGTATGTCCAGTTTTCCAACCATTTCATGCCGCAAGATTTCCACAGCTTCATATGGAGTAACTTGCCGGCCATAGCTCCGGGCTGACGTCATCGCGTCAAAAACATCCGCTACGGCAATAATTTGGGCAAACGGGTGAATTTTATCTCCATGGACCGAAAGCGGGTACCCACTGCCGTCCATCCGTTCATGATGCTGCAATGCGCACAAAAGAATGCTGCGGGGCAGTTCCGTATTTTGTTTCAAAAACTTATATCCCCTAATCGAGTGAAACCGAACAAGATTCATCTCTTCCGAGGTCAATATGCCTGGTTTATTCAGGACTTTCAAGGGAATCAGAGCCTTGCCGACATCATGAAGCAACGCTCCCAAAATAATTTCTTCAATCTCACGAAAGGGTTTACCCCGCCAAAGTC
>CAZSRN010000014.1:15864-18817 GCA_964609115.1 uncultured Veillonellaceae bacterium
ATGCCCACGTCCACTGAATGATGATACAGGTAATCCTCTCCATGGGGCGACATTTGCAGATTATCGAGAACATTAACATCTTCAATCAGCGGCAATACACATTCCGTAACCATTTGGCGAATATCTTCAACATCAAATCCTTCTTTTACAAAACGAACCCTGCCCAAATTCTTTTTGAAAATCTGAACCGCCGCCTGATAATAGGCCATAAAACCAGCCGGAACATCGACAGCTTCTTCTGCTTCAGCCTCAGTTTGCAATCGCAATTCCTCCGGCATAATTTCCGCTTCGCCCAACCCCGGGGCATTGCCAAGCGCGTCGGCCTTCTCCGGCATTCCCGCATCGGCCGATTTACCGGAAACATCCTCCCTCAGTCTTGGAGGGTCTCCATGAACTTCCTCACGAATGTCCACATACCGAAATCCCCACATGTGGAGGGTTTGGATCACCTTTAGCGTCAAAACCGCTCCTTCTGTCAAAAAGTTCTTGCCGTCATTCGTAACCAGCATTTTCCCCAAAATCATCCCTGGAACCAGATCATCAATTTCCCGACGTTTATAAACAAAATGCGACAAAAAGATGTCTCCTCCTTGAACTACCGGCTTTTTCTCACCGGCAAAATAGCGGCGGTAAAAACAAACCCGCCAAAAGCTTTTTTATCCAAAAGCTGATCTGTTGTCAATCGTGCAGTAATAATACGGCTATACGCCGGATCAACAAAATCAAAAACAAGTGTAGCCCCTAAAACATCTCGTACCAGTGCAACTTTAGTCTTTTTTGAATCCGGATTGTAAAAAAGCAACAAACTTCCTTTTTTGGCGCCGGAAGGTTGTTTCGCTACCACCCATCCCTTCCGTTCGGCCTCCGTTGCCCAGTCCTTTTCCTGCCCTTGCCAGTTGAATCCGGGCGCGGGCGCCCCTTTGTCGTATTCTTGCACCGGCCATGCAGTCCCGGTATAGCCCCGGATATTTTTGTAGTCAACCATCGGGCTCACCGTTTTGGCGCCGGGAAGTCTCTCCGGTAAAATGCATCCTTTAAAATGAATCGCAGTTGCGAGTTCAGAAAATTTCATCCAATACCGGGCCGGTTTCCCATCGCTCCCCATAACCGTCTCAAAAACCAGTCCTTTATCCGTCACTTCACGCGCCACGCCCACCCAAACCAATCCTTCGTTATATCCCACAAGGATTGCGCCGTTGACCGCTTCAACCGGTTTATGCCTTACAACCCAGCCATCGCGTTGAGCTCTTGCCAGCCAATCCTGAGCATCCTCCACAAACCAGTTTACTCCAGGTACTGGAGCAATTTTGTCGAATTCTCTCAAGGCATACGTCCCAAACCATCCATCCGAATAAAAATTTTTATACTGTTCCTGGACCGGAGAAGATGTTGCAGCTTCAACGGCTGATTGCACAAAAATGCAGGCGATCCCGACCAAACACAGCACCATCAATACTCGCGCCGTTTTTATACCGGTTCATCTCCTTCACGAACTTTTCCACATTATTTCCCACTTGCATATATTCGGCTATTTTTTCGGTTTATCCTGCTTTTAGGTAGAATAAAAATCCAAAATACTTCCTGTTTATTTAATTTAATCGAACTTTTCATTTTATCTTTTGTTCTCCATCCGTTTGTACAAAAAAAAAAGAGCCCGGAAAGGCTCTATATTCGGCAGTCGATATGGTTTCCTGATAATAAACACCCTAATACTTTTAAAGGCACATCGTTTTTGGCTTTCTTTTCTTCTTCGCGTCTGGTTTCCGAGTGTTCCCTGGGGTTTTTCTCTTTTTGCTGGTATTCCCGCGCTCCGCTCCGGCGAACCACCAGCGGCATAAGATTCCGTTCTACCGGCGGTACCATGTAACTCTCACTAGCCACCGTGATCACCTCCTTGTAATCGAAGTGCCCTCATGTAGTATATCGGTATAATAAACGAAATAGATAAGTATATTCAAAAAATTTCTGCGGCTTGAGATTATTTTGTAAATCGGCAACACTTACGATACAATAAAATTAAATTCAATAGGGAAGGAGACCTTTAATTATGGAACTGGAGAATCAAGCTATTCTTGACTACTTTTACGAACTCGGCTTTGAGGAAATTCCGATCGAAGAAGGACTCTCAGCATTGTCCTTTGAAGAAACGCCGGAGGGAGAATATGCCCTGATTACCAATGAGGACGGCAATCTGCCGGAAGCGCTGAACATCCCGCTTATGCTCGCCTGTTACACTGCCAAAGGAGCCTTCCTGTGGAGTACCGGCTTCAAAAATGCCGCTCAATTCAAAGAGGTATGGTCTCACGGAAAAACCTATAATGAAAAACTTCAAGCCGCGCAGCATCACCGGGAATCAGTGGCCGATCCACACCTGCAAATGCAAGGATAGGAGGATTTTCCATGAATCGTGGCATGTTTGAATTTCGCGGCTCCGGGTTTGGCTATCTCTGGTTGTTGGCCTGGACCGTATTTCTCTCCATCATTACAGGCGGTTTGTTTTTTCCCTGGGCCTATTCCGCACAGCAACGCTGGATTGCTTCCAATACCTACCTCAACGGACAACCTCTGGCATTCACGGGAACCGGCATTGGCTTCTTTTTTCAATGGTTGCTGATTCTCGTGCTATCCGTTATTACGCTGGGTATATATGCCCCATGGGGTTATTGTCGTCTAAAGCGCTGGGAAGTCGAAAACACGGTTCTGCCATAAGCAACGCTTCCAAAACTCCGCCGCCGATCGCTCGCGCCTTATCTGAAATCGTCCGGCAGTGTTCGACGTTCGCACGCGGATCAATATCGCCGATTTTCATGTTTTGCGTGACCCGCAGTCCATCGAACAGCAGCCCCCGCAGAACCCCGGCAATCGAGGCGTGAACTTCAGCGTCGCCTACATATCCGAGGACTTCTCCGGAAGTAACGAAATCGCCGATTTTTTTCTTCGCGTTAAAAATCCC
>CAZSRN010000015.1:0-2159 GCA_964609115.1 uncultured Veillonellaceae bacterium
TCAGCGTCAGATGCTCCGTCAGATCAATCTCTTCCGGTTCCGCCAGCAGCCTTCCCTGCGTATCCGTCAGCAAGCGAATACACGGTCGAGCCTGCATGCGGGGCAACACTTTGGTAATGACTCCATATTGTCCATTGCCGAGCAATACGACTGACCCCACCGGATAAATGGCCACATGCGTCAAAAAAAGATGCAGAATTTCACGATCAACATAGGTACCGCCGAGCGCCATCATCACTTCGTAGGCTTCATGCGGAACCATCCCTTTACGATAAGGCCTGTCGGAAACCAGCGCATCGAATATATCCGCCACTGCCGCTATTTTTGCATAATCTAGAATTTTATCCGCCTGAAGGTTTCGCGGATATCCCTTTCCATCGACCCTTTCATGATGCTGGAAGGAAATATGCGTTGCCGTGATGGGAAGTTCCTGGACCGTTCGTAAAATATTAAACCCTTCTTCAGGGTGTTGTTGAACCCGCGCGGATTCTTCCGGAGATAAGTTGCCGATCTTGAGCAGAATCGTTTCGGGCAGCATCATCATTCCGATGTCGTGAAGAAGCGTTCCGAGTCCCAAATCAATCAGCTTCGCTTCCGGATAATTCATGTTTACAGCGATCAGCAGTGACAAAATGCACGTATTGACCGAATGGGCATAGATATAATCATGATAAGTACGCATATCCAGTTGGTGAATCATGGAGTCCCTGTTAAGAATAACTTCAGCGACCAATTCCTTCAGTAATTTTTTCAAAGGCTGAATATCAAGCACTTTCTTTTTTTTATAAAGCGCAACCGCGCTTTGCAGCGCCATAACGCATTTCATTCGGCTATCTTCAGCGACTACGTCCGGTACGTCAATACCCTGAAACAAAGGATTTCGCACATAAATCGATCCTATTGTGTTTTTTTGGATACTTGATATCATCGTATCCGTAAGAACCGTATCAGCGGTCACCAGTAAAAGGCCTTCAGCGCTCCGAACGTTTTTCGCCGCTACCATTCCCGGCTCAAGCAGCCCCGCCGAAATTCTTTGCATTGTCCAACACTCCCATAGTCATTACTCATCTGAAAAATTATCCATTTCTTTGTTTTACAACTATAATATTATTGTATCATATACATATCTGATTTCCAGTAAAAAATGTGTTAAGGAGTTTCGGTATGAATGTTCTTGCGGTAATTGCCAATCCGCGCCAATCTTCTTATACCCGTCGCCTATTGCAATCTTTTTTGACATCTTACCAAAAATACCATTCTTTGGATACCATTACCGAGCTGGATTTATACCGTGCCGCTATTCCTCTCGTCGATGATGCCGTTCTACAAGCCTGGACCAAACCAAGACAGGACTGTTCCAGGGAAGAAAACCGGCTGTTGACTCGAATCGATTATTTTACCGATCAATTTATCAGTGCCGACAAAATTATCTTTGCCGCGCCGATGTGGAACTTGCACTTCCCTCCACTGTTGGATGCCTATATGTCCAACATTATGGTTGCCGGCAAAACTTTTGCCTATACTGAAAATGGCTGTCAGGGATTGGTGCAAGATAAGCCGGTTCTTTTGCTGCATGTTCGGGGAGGCCTGTTTTCCTCCGGACCCATGCAAGCTTTTGACTATGCGGTTCCTTATCTAAGGGCTTTATGCAATATGGTGGGAATCCTGAACTTTCAATCGATTATTTGTGAAGGAATTGAGCTATGTCCGGAAAAGGCCGAATCCATTTTGAACCAGGCGATGATTCAGTCGGCTGTCTTGGCTGAGCATTTTTAAGCAATTTTCAACAGATTGAAAAGGAACTCCCCAACGTATCGGGGAGTTCCTTTTCTTTGTCATTCCCGCCAAATGCCGGTCGTTTATACCAACCCTTGCGCTTTCATCGCTTCCGCCACTTTTAGAAATCCTGCAATATTTGCGCCAACGACCAGATTATCTTTCTGTCCGTATTCTTCAGCAGCTTTGCTGGCATTTTTGTAGATATTTGCCATGATGTTCTTGAGCTTTTCATCCACTTCTTCAAAGGTCCAGGCTAGTCTCATACTGTTCTGAGACATTTCGAGGGCAGATACGGAAACCCCGCCGGCATTGGCGGCTTTTGACGGCCCAAGATATACGCCATTGCTCAGGAAGTAATCAACTGCTTCGTTTGTGCAAGG
>CAZSRN010000015.1:2169-9018 GCA_964609115.1 uncultured Veillonellaceae bacterium
CATTGCTGCGCAGGTAGGTATAGAAAGACCGGCTTTTGGCATCGTCCGTATGGATGTCATTTTGAGTGGCGCAGGGAATAACTACGTCAACTTTAACTCCCCATGGTTTTTCTCCTGGGAAGAACTTGACACCGAATTTATCAGCATAATCTTGAACCTTATCACGGCAGGACGCTCTCATTTCTAGCAGATATTCAATTTTCGCCCCGTTAACGCCGTCAGGATCATAGATATATCCGTCAGGACCTGAAAGGGTAACAACCTTGGCCCCCAACTCTGTAACCTTAATCACAGTCCCCCAAGTAACATTGCCAAAACCAGATACCGCAACCGTCTTACCATCTAAGGATGTGCCTTTAGTTTTTAACATTTCCTGGCAAAAATAACTGATCCCGAAGCCCGTTGCTTCCGGGCGCGCTAAACTACCACCGTACGTAAGCCCTTTTCCTGTCAAGACACCGTTTTCATAATTGCCCTTTATTCTTTTATATTGCCCAAAAAGATAGCCAATTTCCCTGCCGCCGACACCAAGATCACCAGCCGGAACATCAGTATCAGGACCGATATATCTATACAGTTCAGTCATAAAGCTCTGACAGAAACGCATAACTTCCGTGTCAGATTTACCTCTCGGATCAAAGTCAGAACCTCCTTTGCCTCCGCCAATAGGCAAGCCTGTGAGAGAGTTCTTGAAAGTCTGTTCAAAACCGAGGAACTTAATGATACTTAGATTGACCGATGGATGGAAACGCAAGCCGCCCTTGTAGGGCCCGATGGCGCTGTTGAACTGCACCCGAAATCCCCGGTTCACCCTAGCATTTCCAGCATCATCCATCCAAGGTACCCGGAACATGAACTGCCTTTCCGGCTCTACAAGCCTCTCAACGATCCCCAGTTCAATATATTCCGGATGTTTCTCAATCACACTTACCAATGAGTCGAGCACTTCTTTGACAGTTTGGTGAAACTCAACTTCGTAAGGGTTTCGATCTACAACTCGCCGATAGAGTTCATCACAGTACTTTTTTGCATTTGCAGTCATTTCCCAACCCCCTCAATGCTTTTTTTCGGAGTTTTGCGCATTTTCTTTTCAAAAGCCGCCACTCCGCGCTACATTGTTTTCATCTCTATTCTATAACGCATTTAGGATTTTGTATACACAGCCCCGCTATAATTATCAGATATTTTTACACAGCTTCGAATTGTGTTCTCGTAAATACCGCGTATAGCTCCCCCTTTCGCATTTGTTTACATTTTTCCTCTTCTGCCACAATTTGCAGTCGCTATTTATAAATGACTCCTTGAAATTTTTTCCCATCAATCTTGACCAGAAAAGGTTCATCGCGTCGAATCAGTTTCACGTGTTTTGTCTGATGCAGAACGGGTTGGTTCAGTATCCAGTCCCAATCCAGCCGCGATTCCAGGTCATTATCGTATTGAATGTGGAAATACCCCATATTGGTCGCCGTCAAATTATGAAAGAAGTGACTGCCCAGCGAAGGTTCGGGGCGGAGATCTTTTCTGTCGACTTCCACAATGATATGAGCCTGAGACATTTGCGCCCAGGTCAACGGGATGCCCAACCATGGATCGGTTGTGCCCAATCGTCCAAATCCGATGAGAATGCAACGTCGTCCTTCACGAAATAAAATTTGATTGATTTCTCCAATCTCTTGTGCGATTTGACTGCTTTCTTGTATCACAAACGTATTCGGATCCACAAAAATAATATCATTGATGTTTTGATAAAACCCGTTGCCTATCGTTCGGTGGCTGAAACAAAAGGATTCCTTTGAGTCATCCAGTTTAACTTGCAGAGCTTCCCTGCCAACCACCATCGGTCTGATCTGCAGAAAATAGAATTCAGCGGGCTTGCTTTTGTCTTTAGGAATATTGACGGCAAATTCAATTTCGACATTTGCGCCAAAGGCTATTTTCCCCAATCCCAGGAAGTCTTTAATAATATTTGTCAGAGGCAGCCGATTGTACTTGAGGATGGGGGCAAATGTCACCAATTTCGGTCCCGGTTGATTTACGTTGTCGTAAATGCAATCATTTTCGGCAGAGTAAGTGCTACCGGTATATTCCAGCGACTGGTCGTGATCCGCCTGTGAAATTGGTTTCTTTTCGTAATTATAATTATCGTCGGCCCGCAACATGAGTCCGGCGGACTCTTTTAGATTCAGGACATAAAACGCACGCTGAGATTTTTTCAGATATTCTTCCGGACCTGAGAATAAGGGGTTCATTTTGGGATGCGCCGGCGAAAAGCGGTATACAGACTCGCCATCAACAATGCTTTTGCCAAGACCCAGAGCCAGACTGACCGTTCCTTCTTCCGGCCGCATCGGATAATAGGGATAAAAGTTGTAGGATTGAGCTACCCCGGAAATGGCCGGATAAAAAAGATCGCCATATCTCTCCCCCACCAACTCCTGAATCAGCACCGCCATCTTCTCTTCTTCAATGCGAATGTCGGCGTTGCGGGCATATTGAACCGGAGCCGCATAAAAAACCGAAGCATATACCAGTTTTACCGCATCCGAAAGTTGCTTGCAACGAACCTCCGGATCCTCATGGCTGTTGGGCACAACATAGGTCTTGTAAATTCCGGCGAACGGCAATACTCTGGAGTCTTCCAAAATGCTGGAGGATCGGACAGCCAACGGAGATTGGATCACTTGGGTTAGCACCCGCAAATTTTCTTGAATCGCCGCGGGTAATTCCGTTGCCAGAAATTGCGCCGCAATTTTCTCTTCATCCGTTGTCCCGGCAACAAACTCATAGAGATGGTTCTCTTCGACAAACTTTTCAAAGCTGTCGCTGCAAATAACGAAGGATCGGGGAACCTTGACTTGCACCTCTTCATATTTGTCAGCCAGAAAGGCCTTGGTAATCATGGAGTTAATAAATGCAATTCCACGTGCTTTTCCCCCCAGAGAGCCTGTTCCCAATTTTATAAAAGAGTTCTCCATATCTTTCTTGGCCAACCCTTCAAAATCCAAGATCACTCCCGACTGATACTTTTTGAAGTAAGCGCTCAGCACACTGAGAATATAGGTTCGGATATCGGCAATATTGGGAACTCCTTCCGCATCCACAAACCGCAGTTTGTCGGCGACCTCAAATTCGGTTCGCGCCCTGAACCAACGCGAAAAATGATTATTTACCGCATGGTAGTACAAGCTTTCGTCCGGCAAGTCGCGGATGATTCTCTCCAGATGGGTAATATCGCCGGCTTCAGCGATGATTGCGCCGTCGGGATATTTGAAAACAAAAGAGCCAAAACCGTAGTTTGCCATAATAAAAGTGCGCAAGTCGTGTAAAAGATTAGGCGAGTTTTTGTTTAAAAAATCAACATGAAGCGCTCTGGCCGTTTCGCCATGTTCCACTTCTTCCGATTGCAGCAAAAAAGGGAAATCATTAATGATCTCGCGCACTTGTTTTGCCAACTCAAAACCGGCGGTCGGATTTACTTTTCCTGATTGAGGAAACCTCACATCAGAAATTACACCCAGCAAATTGTATCGATACTTGTAAATAATCTCCATCGCTTCTTCATAGGTTTCCGCAAGAAGAATCTTGGGCCGCAGACGAACCCGGAGCAGCCCATGACTGGCATTCATGGCATGTTGCACCAAATATCGAGTCTGTGTCAGAATTTCAGTATAGAGAATCGGCAAAATTCGCGAGTAATAAACCGGAGAATCCTCGACAAGCAGAATTGCCTGCACGCCCTGTTTGCTGTCCGTTTCGACATTTTGTTGGTCCTCAATATATTTGATGATCGCCAGTAAAATTTTGCTGTCTCCCGCCCAGTAAAATACCCGATTGATGCAGGACGTCTCCCGAATCCGCGCAATCATATCCGGAGTCAGCCTGTCATAAGAAAGCATCACAATCGGAATATGGGGATACGCTTCATGGATTTCCTTTTCAAACTCAAAAGACCCCATGTCACTAATGCGGGACATGGTAATAATCAGATGAAATGCAGCGGTCGCAAGCTCATCGAGCGCTTCTTCCCGGGTGGATACTCTGCAAATGCGGGGAATGTAGGGCAGATTTAAATCTGAAAACTGATTGTATATCTGTTCCACAAGCTGTCCATCTTCTTCCAGAACAAAACCATCGTATGCCGTAGAAATCAACAGTATCTCCGTAACTCTAAATTTGATCAGCTCATGGACGCTGGAAAACCGGGCTTTCAAATCAGCAAATTGTTTCATGCAACTCCCTCTCCATCACCGCTAAACTGAGATTATGATCCCGCGCGCAAACGGTTTTCTTAATTTTCTATATTATGGATTTTGTCCCATAATCCTGCCGGGTACATACATTTTTCTTTGTCGGGCAGTATTTTGGGCACTTCCAGACAATGCAAAAAATCAGCCTTTCTGTGATAAAATAAAGAAAAATGGAGGATATTCATGCCGCAAAAACATAAAATAATTCGACGGATAAAAACCTACCTCATATTATTTATTGGTTCCATTTTTGCTGCGTTCGGACTGGAAGAATTCATCATTCCAAACCAGTTTATCGACGGCGGAATTGTGGGAATCGCCATCATTCTCAGCCATGTTACTTCCCTGCCTTTTGCCGTATATATCATCCTCTTAAACTTGCCCTTCTTATATTTGGGATATCGTTACATCGGAAAAAGTTTCGCCTTTGCTACGCTTTTTTCCGTCTCCGCCCTTGCTTACTGGACTACCCTGTTTCGCCCCATGCAAAACGCAACGCAGGATTTTTTTCTGGCGGCGATTTTTGGCGGAATTCTAATCGGAGCCGGGGTTGGGTTAATTATTCGCTATGGAGGTTCACTGGACGGAACGGAAATCATTGCGATTCTCTGGTCTAAAAAAACCAGTTTCTCTGTTGGTGAAACGATTATGTTTATGAATGTTTTCATTTTCGCCGGGGCCGGTCTTGTCTTGGGTTGGGACAAGGCCATGTATTCACTCGTCACCTATTTCGTTGCTTTCAAAACAATCGACATCGTGGTGGAAGGTCTCGATGAATCCAAGGGAGTCCTGATCGTAACGGATTATCCGGATGAAATCGCCGATTTGCTGATGAAACGGCTGGGACGCGGCGTTACAATTTTCTATGGAGAAGGCGGATATACCGGGACCTCAAAAAAAATCCTCTACTCAATTATCACGCGTCTGGAAATTGCCAAATTAAAATCGATCATCTTTGAAAAGGATGAAGGCGCTTTTGTAACCATCCACGAAGTCCATGACGTGTTGGGCGGGCGAGTCAAAAAGAAGGCCATCCACTAGCGCATTTTTGTCCGGACTCCCTTTAAAAACTTAAATAATGCTTAAAATATTGTTTCATTCTGTACTTGAATGTAGACTTGCCATAATATTTAGTATTGGAAGAATACAAGAAGCAGGAATGAGCAAAATGGCTGTTGTGCGAGTAGGAATCGATATTGGCTCAACAACGATCAAGATGGTAGTTCTGGATGAACAGAGCCGGATCATCTTCCAGCAATACGCGCGCCATTTTTCGGATATAACAGCGGCATTCCACAATATAACCTCAAAAGCGCAGGATATCCTGCGGCAGAAACTACTGTCGGTAATCGTCACCGGTTCTGCCGGCATGGGTATTTCTCAAGCGCTGGGATTGCCTTTTATTCAAGAAGTCATCGCCTCTACCACCGCGATTCGAAAAATCATTCCCGCTACCGACACTGCGATTGAGCTGGGGGGTGAAGATGCCAAAATCACTTACCTCAGCCACACGGTCGAACAGCGCATGAATGGCGTCTGCGCCGGCGGTACCGGTTCCTTCATCGATCATATGGCTTCATTGTTAAACACAGATCCTGCCGGGCTGAATGAACTGGCGAAAAAATATCAATCGATTCACCCCATTGCCTCTCGTTGCGGAGTATTTGCCAAAACTGATGTTCAGGCTTTAATGAATGATGGAGTATCCCGGGAAGATATTGCTGCGTCTATTCTGCAGGCAGTAGTCAACCAAACCATCAGCAGTCTGTCACAAGGACGAACGATCAGCGGGAAAGTGGCTTTGATCGGTGGGCCCCTGCATTTTTTATCGGAACTTCGCCGTCGCTTTGCAGAAACATTGGGCTTGTCGCCCGACCAAATACTGAATCCGGAGTGTTCGCCTTACCTTGTGGCCATCGGGGCCGCAATGGCTACAGAAGCGGCCCCCGTTTCTTGCGATCTGTTTTTCACAAAAACTTCGTCGCATTTTTTGAAATCGGCATCCACATGCGAGAAGCCTCTTGCCCCTCTATTTCAGGATGATGCCGACTATCAGCGGTTTTCACTCCGGCATGCGCAGCACACCGTGCCCCGCGCCGACCTGAACACTTATTCAGGCGATGCTTTTCTGGGAATTGATGCCGGATCGACAACCATGAAACTGGCCCTGATTGACGAAAACGGAAATTTATTATACTCCTACTACGGCAGCAATCAAGGTCGGCCTCTGGAAACAGCCGTCACTGCATTTCGGGATTTATACCGGCAACTGAATTCCCGTACGCGGATTGTTCATTCTGCGGTCACCGGTTACGGGGAAACTTTTATCAAGGCCGCTTTGCAGGTAGATATCGGCGAAGTGGAAACAGTCGCTCATCTGACAGCCGCACGACAATTCTTGCCTGATGTAACTTTCGTGTTGGATATTGGCGGGCAAGACATGAAAAGCTTTTCTGTGCAAAATGGCGTCATCGACTCCATCGTGCTCAACGAAGCCTGTTCCTCCGGCTGCGGTTCTTTCATCGAAACCTTTGCCCAAGCGTTGGGGCTGACTGTGAAAGAATTTTCCCGGCTGGGTCTTCATGCTGAAAGTCCGGTAGAT
>CAZSRN010000015.1:9028-16997 GCA_964609115.1 uncultured Veillonellaceae bacterium
TTGGGTACGCGCTGTACGGTCTTTATGAATTCCAAGGTCAAGCAAGTCCAAAAAGAAGGCGCTGATGTTCGCGACATTTCAGCCGGAATCTCTATTTCCATCGTAAAAAATGCTTTGTTCAAAGTAATTCGCTTAAAGAATGTGGCGGACTTGGGCAATAAAATTGTTGTTCAGGGTGGAACTTTTTATAATGATGCAGTGCTTCGAGCTACCGAACAACTCATCGGATGCGAAGTGGTCCGTCCGGACATCGCCGGACTTATGGGAGCATTCGGAGCCGCTCTTATTGCCAAACAACACTACATCTCCGGCGCAAAAACCTCTTTGTTGTCGGCCTCCGCACTGGAGCAGTTTTCCTCCGTTACCACCACTCATCACTGCCGTGTATGCGGCAATCAATGTCTGATTACCACCCAGACTTTCCCCAACGGGCAAAAACATCACTCCGGCAACCGCTGTGAACGGGGAATTGGCCGGGCCACAACCGAATATCCCCTCCCAAATCTTTACGCCTATAAATATCAGCGGGTGTTCCAATATGAACCGTTGCCTGAGATCTCGGCGCGAAGGGGAAAAATCGGTATTCCCCGAGTCCTCAACATCTATGAGGACTATCCTTTCTGGTTCACGTTGTTTACCCAACTAGGCTACCAAGTCATTTTATCGAATCGTTCTTCCCGCCAGATATATGAATCCGGCATGGATTCGATTCCTTCCGACTCTCTTTGTTACCCGGCCAAACTGGTTCATGGACACATCAGTAATTTGATCAAAAACGGCATTAAAAAAATCTTTTACCCCTGTATCCCGTACAATCTTACGGAAGATCCTGACGCCGACAATTGCTATAACTGTCCGATTGTAACCTCATACCCTGAGACAGTCAACGCTAACATGGAACTCTTGCAGGATGAATCCGTCACGTTTTATCATCCTTTCTTACCTCTCAAACCACGCGAGCGCTTGCTCGAACGCTTGATGCAAGAGTTGGCTGCGGAACAAATTCCAAAGCAAGAATGGACAGCAGCGCTAACTGCCGCATATAAGGAATTGGCCCGGTATAAATCAGATGTACGGCGTGAGGGTCAGTCCGCGCTGGCTTATATGAAAGAACATCAGGCCAAAGGTGTGGTCCTGGCCGGTCGTCCTTATCATATCGATCCTGAGATCAACCACGGCCTGCCCGAATTGATTCAATCCTACGGGTTGGTCATTTTGTCCGAAGATGCCGTCCGTCATTTATCAACAGTAACCCGGCCTCTTCGCGTAGTCGATCAATGGGTCTACCACTCCCGTTTGTATGCAGCAGCTCATTTCGTCATCAACCGACCCGATATTGAATTTATTCAGATCAACTCGTTTGGTTGCGGGTTGGACGCTATAACAATGGATCAGGTGAAAGAAATTCTTGTGGAAAATCACCGGATTTATACGGCAATAAAGCTTGATGAAATCAGCAATCTAGGCGCTGCCCGAATCCGAGTGCGTTCTTTGCTGTCCGCACTGAATGACCGAAGACAAACCGTCTCTGTACGGCAAGTCATCGACAAACACCCGTCCCAAAGGAAAGAACACGACCTTGTCCCAAAAATCAAAGAGTCATATACTCTGTTGGCCCCTCAACTTTCGCCGATTCATTTTCAATTTTTGGAAGCCGCCTTTCAAAACGCCGGTTTTCATCTGGTTATTGCGCCCCTGCCGGATAAAAGCGCTATAAATGAAGGCCTGAAATACATCAATAACGATGCTTGCTATCCTGCAATTCTTGCAGTCGGGCAATTATTGCAAACGATACAATCCGGGGCCTACGATTTGAATCGTACGGCAATTTTGTTGGCGCAAACCGGCGGCTGCTGTCGGGCGACAAATTATGTTGCGCTGGCGCGAAAAGCATTTCAGGATGCGGGAATGCCGCAAGTTCCCGTAATCGCATTCGGTCGGGAATCCCAGTCGGAAGTGCCCATATCGTGGTCCTTGCTGGAAAGCCTGATTATCGGAATTATTTATGGCGACCTGTTGATGCGGGTCTTGTATCGGGTTCGCCCCTATGAAAAACAACCCGGATCGGCGCAAGCGCTATATGAAAAATGGTCGACGAAGTGTCGCAATGATATGTTAATCCATGGGACGCACAATTTTAAAAATAACATTCGGGATATCGTGAATGCTTTTGACAGCCTGCCCATTGAAGATCATCCCAAACCGAAGGTCGGTCTGGTCGGCGAGATATTGGTCAAATATCATCCGACTGCCAATAACAACTTGGTCGAATTACTGGAAACCGAAGGCATGGAAGTGGTCGTTCCGGACATGCTGGATTTCTTCCTGTATTGCGCCTATGACAGCAAGGTAACTCGCAATCTTTTGGCCGGCACACTCCTTGATCAGTTCAAGGGCATCTTGTTTATCCGTGCGGCTGAGTTTTATCGACGCCATCTTCGTTCGGCGCTAGCTGCCAGCCAAAGATTTTCGCCGCCATTCACCATTGACCATCTTGCCGAACTCGCTTCACGCCATCTTTCTTTAGGCAATCTTTCCGGCGAAGGCTGGCTACTGACGGGAGAAATGGCAGAGCTGATTCAATCGGGAGTCACTAATATCATCTGTATGCAACCCTTTGCTTGTCTACCCAACCACATTACCGGCAAGGGAATGCTGCGGGAGATGCGGCGTTGTTACCCGGACGCAAATATCGTACCGGTCGACTATGATCCCGGCGCAAGCGAAGTCAATCAATTGAACCGGATCAAACTTATGCTTGCAGTCGCCAGGGAAAATTATCAAAAAATAGGGTAGTTGGGGATCATCCAAATACCCCAAACCAACTCAGCAGGCAAACCCCTAAAGAAACCTGTCGGTCTTGCCTGACCGCCGGTTTCTTTAGGGGTTTTCTCAATTTGGCAGTTATGAATCAGCCTATTTCTTGCGCCTTTACCCCGTTACCCGGAAGGATTACGCTTTGTGCGCAACGAAATGATGAAATACAATGAAAATATTGTTCACCCATAAAAACAACTCGGGTGTTCCGGTAAAAAAAATCTTTACGCTAGAAGCCAAAATTGTTCTGCTGGTATGGATTGTCGTCGCTCTATCTCTTTTTGCCACTTACTTTCTCATTGCAAACAATGTGAACGAGATTGTGGAAGAGTTGATGGGTAAAAATGCGGCGCGTATCGCTCAAGTCGTTGCAAAATCACCCGCCGTGGTCGATTTGTTGTCAGAGCGCAGTCAAGCGATCGAATTTGACAGTTGGGCCGCTTTATTAGTCGAAGTAACCAAAGCCGATTTTACTATTTACGATGTCGGAGGAAATGTTCGCTATCGTTCAGCCAAAGCCCCGCCTCATTCCGTAGTGACGAATCCCGCGGAAACCCTGACACCCGGAAATCAGGACAACATTTTTATCATGCAAAGTCCTCAAGGCTATTTTCTAAAAGCAACCCATCCAATCCTGGGTGAAGATGCACGACAAATCGGAGTTGTTGTTGTAGGAATTTCAGTCGACAGCGCCGCCGAAGCATTGGAAGAAAGCCGTTTTGCCATGCTTTTTGCCAGTTACTTCGGTTTGGGCCTCGGCATGGTCGGAGCCTTATTTCTGGCGAGACGCATCAAAAAAACTTTATTCGGCCTTGAACCTTTCGCTATCGCCCGTTTGCTTGAAGAACGCAATGCGATGCTTCAATCGGTGCGGGAAGGAATCGTTGCCATCGACAATACCGGGTGCGTTACTCTGGTCAACGAAGAAGCCCTGCGTCTGCTGGACATGGAAGGGCAACTTGACACTTTGCTCAATCAGCCTATTGATTCGGTCGTTCCCCGGACTCGCCTGCTGGAGGTACTGCATTCAAAAACTGCGGACTTCGATCAGGAGGAAATCTTGAACGGTGTTGCCGTTGTCATGAATCGCGTTCCGGTGAATGTGGATAATCGAACGGTCGCTGCCATAGCAACTTTTCGCGATCGATCAGATGTCAAGCAAATGGCGGAAGAGCTGACAGGCGTTAGGACTTATGTCGAAGCGCTGCGCTCGCAGACTCACGAATTCATGAATAAATTGCATGTAATTTTAGGTCTTGTTCAACTCAAGGCTTACGATGAATTGTCATCCTATATCGCCCGCATTTCTTCCGAGCAGGATTCCGCCACTGATTTTGTTGTCCAACACATCAAAGATCCCGTGCTTGCAGGTTTTTGGATTGGAAAGTTGAGTCGCGCCAGAGAGCTGGGTGTGCAACTTGCTCTGAACCCAGATTCGTTTATTCCCGCTTTGGACAACATTGATTTTACCAATGATTTGGTCACTATTCTGGGCAACCTTGTTGACAATTCGATGGAATCTCTGCTGGATAGTTCGAATCGGTCTGTCGACGTGCTGTTGCTCTATCATGTTGAATATATCCAAATCACTGTTAAAGACACCGGCCCAGGCATTCCGCCGACGTTGCAGGAAACAATTTTTGAAAAAGGTTTTTCTACCAAATCTCATGACCGTGGATTCGGCTTGGCTTTGGTCCAGAAAGTGATAGAACGTCGCAAAGGAACGTTGACGTTTGTTTCTTCCGGGCAGCAGGGAACAACCTTTTGTGTAGTTATTCCATATGAAGAGGTGAATACAGCGCATGCCAAAAATCCTTATTGTTGAAGATGACCCGATGGTGGCCCAGTTAAACAGCCGACTGATTCAAACCATGGGTGGGTTTGGCGTCCCTATCGTGGCGAAAGACGCCAAGGAAGCGCTCACCGTGCTGGAAAAATCTTCAGTAGATTTGATTTTGCTGGATATTTACCTTCCCGGCATGAACGGATTGGAACTGTTGTCCAAAATCCGCCATCACCGATACCCTGTAGATGTAATCGTTGTATCTGCGGCTCGCGACAGTCACAGCATTCAAACTGCTTTGCGGGACGGCGCCGTAGATTACTTGATCAAACCTTTTGATTTTGAGCGGCTGAAGCAAGCGTTACTAGCCTATGCAAACCGTTCCCGGCTCATTCATGAACATGAAAATTTAACCCAGCAAGATCTGGATGCCGGCATCCTGCCCAAAGAATCGACGGATACTGCAGATACAGCATTAATCCCCAAGGGGCTTGACCGCTACACTCTGTCGATCATCGCCGAGCGTGTTCAAGAAAATCCCGTCCCCTTTACAACGGAAGAGTTATCTCGTCAAGTCGGCTTATCTCGTGTCAGTGTCCGAAAATACCTTGAATATTTTTGTGAAATTGGGCAATTGGAAAAAGAAGCTTCGTACGGAGCGGTTGGACGCCCTGTTTTCCTTTACCGAAGAAAGCAACTGTAGAAATCCTGCTTTGTCAAAAGTATTTTGACAAATTGATTGACGCTTTTCTGTTATTCTGTTATAGTAAATGTTGCGCATTACTATACTTTTGATGCGCCCCTGCCCAATATTTGTTCACGCGACCCGTGCCCGTTCTCCTCTTCTTACTTTGCCTGCCGGAGAGGTCGAAAAGCCACGCTGTCCGAGTCCACTGAGCAGGAAGACAGAGGAGGATAATCCATGTTTGAAGACAAAATTCTAAAATGTAGAGATTGCGGCGTTGACTTCGAGTTCACCGCTCGTGAACAAGAGTTCTATGCTGAAAAAGGATTCCAAAACGAGCCGGGCCGCTGCCCCGCATGCCGCTCCGCTCGTAAACAACGTGGCAACTTTGGTGGCGGAAACCAAGGTGGCGAACGTCAAATGTACCCGGCAATCTGTGCCGAGTGCGGCTGCGAAACTCAGGTTCCTTTTGCCCCGCGTAGCGACCGTCCGGTTTATTGCCGGGACTGCTTCCAGAAGACTCGCGGCTTCGGTCGATAAGTCTTAACCCAGCGAGGCACGTCGCGGACGCAGGCTCCGTTACTCCATACGCTGAACGCAACAGATCGTCCCGTTTGGGACGATCTGTTTTTTTATATTATTTTGTTTCAAGGAGCTTTGAAATGATGAAAGTTTTATCGATTCCAGCCGGCGATTCAATTTTGAAAGCATTTTTGCACCCTGCGCCATCCGGCGTTAATCGGCCTGTATTGATTGTATGTCATGGTTTTTGCGGCTCTGTAGACGGCGGAAGTTCTCTGGAGTTAGCCGCCGCCATCCAAACGAAAGATCTTTCGCTGTTACGATTCTGTTTTACGCCGCAATGTTGCCTATCAAAACAGGTTTTGGAAATCAATGCAGTCCTCAATTTTTGCCGAAACAATATCAGCACCGAAATTGCTCTGCTCGGGCGCAGTATGGGCGCGGCCGCTTCATTGGCGTGCGCCGCCAAAGACTTGAATTTGGCAGGTCTTTGCCTGATGGCGTCACCGTCTGATCTTGCCGCAACTTTCCGTAATCTGCTGGGAAGCGCTTACACAACCTTAGAGCGGGGCGAATCCGTCACCGGATTTTATGAAGGAGGTCCTGTTCATCTAACCCCGGAGTTCATTCAGGACTTTGACAATTACGATCTTCTTCACGCAGTCCGCAACCTTTCCGGCATACCCCTTTTAATTGTTCATGGACTGAATGACGATACTGTTCCGGTGGAACAGGGCCGAAAGCTTTACGCCGCCGCAGGAAATCCCAAACAGCTTTTGTTGCTTCCCCACCACTCCCATAGTTTTGCCGTCTCCGCGGAACGCTTTGTCCCCAACGTGGCAGATTGGCTAAGTCAAACAGTTTTTCCCGTTGCCCTGTGATATAATTCGTCTGAGAGGAGGTGTCTACGCTGCCGGTTTATCTCGATAATGCCGCAACTTCCTGGCCTAAATCGCCAAGCGTAATAGCAGCCATGAAAGACTATCTGGAGAATTGCGGCGGCAGCCCTGGACGCGCCGGTCATGAAAAGGCCATGGCCGCTTCCCGGATCGTCTACAATACCCGCGAGCTACTCGCCACGTTTTTTAATGCGCCTTCAGCCGATCGGGTGATTTTTACCAAAAATGCCACCGAGGCCATTAACGTGGTATTGTTTGGTTATTTATCCCCCGGCGATCATGTCATTGTCAGTTCCATGGAACACAATGCGGCGATGCGCCCCTTGCGGGAATTGGAGTCCCGCGGCATTGAATTATCCATTATTCCGTGCGATGCCTGCGGCCATTTGAATCCAGCCCATATTAAGGACGCGATCCGGAGTCATACACGACTCATTTTTCTTTTACATGCCTCAAATGTTACGGGAACTTTATTGCCCATTGCCAAAGTTGCTTCCATAGCACGGAAAAACGGCGTTGCTTTTGCTGTGGATGCCGCACAAACGGCGGGGATCTGCCCGATCGACATTCAACTGCTGGGCATTAATTTTTTAGTTTTCACCGGGCATAAAAGTCTGGGCGGACCGCAAGGAACCGGAGGCCTCATTCTGGATTCCGCTGTGGATTTGCGCCCTTTGATCTTTGGTGGAACCGGCAGTGCTTCCGAGTCTGAAGTTCAGCCGACTTTTTTGCCGGACAAACTGGAAAGCGGCACCTTGAACGCCGTAGGAATCGCCGGGTTAGGCGCCGCGTTGGCGGAACTGAGTTCAGTAGGCATTCCCAACGTACTGGTGCATGAACGTCGATTGATTACATTATTCCGGGACGGATTGCGTGAAATCCCCGGTATTACAGTATATGGACCCGAGAATCCGTTGGAGAGCGTCGGCGTCCTGTCTCTCAATATTGCAGGTCATGCCTGTGAAGAAGTGGGTTCTTCCCTAGAACATGATTTCGGCGTTTTAACCCGCACCGGACTTCATTGCGCGCCAGCCGCCCACCGAACTATGGGCACCTTAAAAAATGGAACCGTTCGCTTCAGCGTCAGCCGGTTCAATACGGAAGCAGATATTTTGACGGCATTGGACGCGATTACCAAAATAGCCGGACGATAAAGTCATTATCGGTTTCTTGTCTCGCTTCACACTCTTATAAAACAGCAAGGCCTCCGAGTATTCAATCATACTTCGGAGGCTTTTTGCATCACCGACTCTTTTATTGACA
>CAZSRN010000016.1:0-15448 GCA_964609115.1 uncultured Veillonellaceae bacterium
AGATCGGTTCATCGCAAACAATAAAATCAGCCTGAGCCGCCAAAGAGCGTGCAATACCGATTCGTTGACGTTGCCCGCCGGAAAATTCATGAGGAAAACGGTCGGCGTGTTCCGGGTCCAAGCCTACCTGTACCAACAATTCCTGAATTCTATTCCGTCGCTCCGCTCCAACGGCCAATCGGTGAATGTCCAGCGGTTCGGCAATAATATCGCCGACGGTCATTCGCGGATCCAGCGAAGCATAGGGATCCTGAAAAATCATTTGCAAACGTCGACGAAACGAAGTATGATCCGGTGAACGCAGGGCTTCATGAATATTGATTCCATCCAACAGTGCAAACCCGGCTGAAGGTTCATACAAACCTACCAATGTTCGTCCTACTGTGGATTTTCCGCAGCCGGTTTCTCCAACCAGCCCAAGAGTTTCGCCCGGCAAAATAGAAAAACTTACATTTTCCACGGCTTGAACTACAGAAAGAGGCCGTCCTGACCAAGTTCGGGTGAGAACAAAATGTTTGGAAAGATTTTGGACACTTACAAGCGGTTGTTTCATGATACGCCTCCGGCCCCAAACGCTTCATGCGGGGTGCGTGGAGAATCCGGATGATTCAGCCAACAACGCGACTGATGGTTCGGTGTTAAAGAAAACAGTGGAGGCGCTTCAACACAAGCTTGCATGGCATAACGGCAACGGGGCAAAAAAGCGCAACCGGATGGTTGGACAATCAAATCGGGCGGGTGACCGTCAATTGTAAGCAGCTTTTTTTCGGCAGAACCCGGTCGGGGGACAGACTGCAACAACCCATACGTATATGGATGAGCAGGTGATGCGTACAAATCCTGGACCAGTGCGGATTCTACGATTTGCCCGGCGTACATGACCAAAACTTTTTGACAGATTCCGGCTACGACCCCCAAATCATGGGTAATCAGAACGATGGTTGTATTCAACTCTTGATTTAACTTCTTTAACAGATCCAAAATCTGCGCTTGCACAGTAACATCAAGGGCTGTTGTCGGTTCATCCGCAAACAAAAGTTTGGGATTGCAGGCCAGAGACATTGCAATCATGACTCGTTGACGCATACCCCCGCTCAGCTGATGCGGGTATTGACGGAGCCTTGAGTCGGGATCGGATATGCCGACGAGACGGAGCAACTCTTCCGCTCGGGTGCGGGCTTCCAGCCCCGATAGCGAATGATGTTCGGTGAAGGGTTCCATGAGCTGGGTTCCAATGGTGAGAACCGGGTTCAGCGAAGTCATGGGATCCTGAAAAATCATGCTCATTGTATTTCCCCGCAACTGGCGGGCTTCTTTTTCCGGCAGTTTCAACAGGTTTTTGCCATCAAACCAAACTTCGCCACCGATAATTTCACCTGGAGGTGAAGGAATAATCCCCATAATGGCGCTGGCTGTAACAGTTTTGCCACAACCGGACTCACCCACGATGCCGACAATATCTCCTGGGAATAGTTCCAGGTCAGCGCCACGAAGGGCATGTACTACACCGGCATAGGTCCGGAATTGAACCTGCAGGTTTTTTACGGTCAGCAGAGCAGTCAATAAAATCGTCCTTCCCCTGTCGAAATCGGTTATGTACTGGAGCTAGCGGCGCATTCGGGGGTCTAACGCATCCCGCAATCCGTCACCAAAAAAATTGAACCCCAGCATAGTCACGCTGATGGCTACGTCTGGCGAAAGCAGTTGAAACGGATAAGAACGTAAGGTAACGACGCCTTCCGATGCCAAAACGCCCCAACTGGCCATGGGGGCTGAGACACCCAGCCCAATGAAACTGAGAAAAGCTTCCGTGAAAATAGCTTCTGGAATGGAGAGGGTAAGGGTAACAATAATCGGTCCGAGACTATTGGGTAAAAGATGACCGAAAATAAGACGCTGGTGGCTGGCGCCGAGTACACGGGCAGCCATGATGTATTCCAGTTCCTTAAGGCCGAGTACCTGGGCGCGAACAATGCGAGCCATACGCAGCCAATAAACCAAACCGAGCGCAATGAAAACATTCATCAGACCGGGTTTTAGCACGACCATCAATAAAATGACGTACAAAAGCAACGGAATGCCATATAGAATATCAACAATCCGCATCAGGACGCTGTCAATTTTCCCGCCAAAATAGCCGGAAATTCCTCCATAGAGAACACCAATTCCAAGATTGATCAAGCTGGCGACAATGCCGATGGCCAAGGAGATTCGAGCACCATAACACACGCGGGTTGCAAGGTCGCGTCCCAGGTTGTCGGTGCCGAACCAATGGGCGCCGGAGGGAGGCTGATTGGCTTCGGACAAGGACTGGTCGGAATAAGAATAGGGAGACAGCACAGGCCCAATGATCGCCAACAGGCCGATGATGACAATGATTGCCAGACCGGCCATGGCAGCCCGATTTTTTTTCAACCGCAGCCAAGCATCTTCGCGAAAACCAATATGAGGACGTAAAGCTTTAGTTATGATGGCAGAATCTCTTTTTAACGGTGAAAAATCCATTAGCGGGTTTCCTCCCCGCCCAGTTTAATTCGAGGGTCTAACCAGACATAAGCGAGGTCAACAAGGAAATTCATGAAAACCAAAATGAAACTGTAGAAAATGGTAATGCCAAGGATTACCGTATAGTCACGGTTATAGATGCTGGTTACAAAGTGTCGGCCAAGCCCGGGAATGGCAAAAATAGATTCGATTACAAAACTGCCGGTAAATATGGCGGCAATCATCGGACCAAGGTAAGTAACAACCGGTAATAGCGCATTTTTTAATGCATGACGCCACATAATGGTAAAGGGGGCAAGGCCTTTGGCCCGGGCAGTTCGAATATAATCCTGGGACAGAACTTCGAGCATGCTGGAACGTGTCAGTCGGGCAACAAACGCAGTTGGCATGCCGGAAAGTGCAAGAGCCGGCAAGATGACAAACTCAGGTCCACCCCACATCGCGGCCGGCAACAGATTGAGCCAAAGCGCAAAAATATAAATGAGAACGGTAGCCAGGATAAAGCTGGGAACTGAAATGCCAAAGGTAGCAAACAGCATAACCCAATGATCCGGCCAGCGATTGTGATACAGCGCCCCGGCCATACCGGCGGGAATGCCGATCAGCACAGAAAGCGAAACCGCAACCAAGCCGAGTTCTGCAGAAACGGGAAAGCTCTCCGAAATGATTTCATTGACGGTACGGGATTCATACTTGAAAGAGGGCCCCAGATCACCGTGCAGCAAGTTGACGATATAATCCGTATACTGTTTGGGAAGAGGATCATTCAAGTGATATCGGGCTTCAATGTTTTTCAGAACAGCTTCCGGCAATGCTTTTTCCGCAGTGAAGGGGCCGCCGGGGATGGCATGCATCAACACAAACGTAGCCGTTACGATAACCCAAAGAACTAATGTCATAGATAAAAAACGACTTATTATCAGCTTACACACAGAATCTCACTCCACATAGACCTCCTTGAAATAAACATGCCCCAGCACCGAACGCTGAAATCCCTTGATATTAGGCTTCACAATAGAAACCCGGGTATAATAATATACCGGAGCAATGACGGCATCTTCCATCAGCAGTTTTTCTGCCTCATGCATTGCCTTCATCCGAATTTCCGGATTTCCCGTAGATTTTGCCAATCGAACAAGGCTGTCATACTGTGGATTTTTGTACTGGGAGTCATTGTTGCCGCTGTTGGAATCAAACATATCAATAAAGGTCATTGGGTCGGCATAGTCTCCGATCCATCCATGGCGGGCAATTTGATAATTTCCCCTGCTCCTGGTATTAATGAAGACCTTCCATTCCTGGTTGGATAATGTAATGTTGACGCCAAGATTTTTTCTCCACATTTCTTGAAGAGCTTCAGCGATTGCCTTATGGACATCATGAGTATTGTAAATCAGTTCAATCGGCGGCAAGCCTTTTCCGTCAGGATAGCCTGCTTCCGCCAACAGCTTTTTTGCAGTATCAATGTCCCGATCTTTAAAGAAATCACCGCCGACACTGCGAAAATCTTCGGAAGGAACAGCATCGGCCAAACCCGGAGGTACCCAGGCTAACGCCGCTTTCTGTTCGCCTTTCGCCACGTTGTCAATGATGGACTGACGATCCATGGCCAAAACAAGGGCTTTGCGAACTTTGACATTATCCAGTGGCGCTTGGGTCACATTGAAGGAAAAAAAGTAAGTGCCAAGATAAGGCGATATTTGCAGCCGGCCTTCTTTTTTTAGGCGTGGGTATTCAGAAGGAGGTGCATTTTCGCCCATGTCAATCTGATTATTGTCAAACATGGCGATTTCAGTACTTCCGGATTCAGTCAGAATGAAATCGATTTTCGGCATTTTCACTTTGGCGGCATCCCAGTAATTTTCATTTTTTACGAGTTCAATCCGTGAATTATGCGCCCAGGTACTCAGCCTGAACGGCCCGTTTCCGACAAGCGTCTTGGGATCTGCGGCCCATTTGGGATTGGCTTCGACGATCCGTCGGGGTACCGGATACAATGTGTGAAAAGCCGTCAGCGATAAAAAATAAGCGGTCGGCTTCTCCAACAGCACTTCCAGCGTGCGGTCATCAAGAGCCTTCACTCCCACTTTGTCCGCCGTAGTGAGTCCCTTGTTGTAAGCTTCCCCATTTTTGATATAAAATAACTGATAGGAATATTTGCTGCCGAATGCCGGCGCTAATGTTGTTTTCCAGGAGTATTCAAAGTCGTAGGCGGTAACTGGATCTCCGTTGGACCATTTAACTCCGTGACGCAAAATAAACTTATATTTCAGACCATCAGGGCTGATTTCCCATTTTTCGGCCATGGCCGGAATAGGATTGTTTTTGGCGTCCAGTGTAGTCAACCCTTCAAACAATTGAGCCTCTACTGTGGATTCAGGAATGCCGGTGGATTTGCGGGGGTCGAGTGTTTCCGGCTCTGTTCCCACGGAATAGCGAAGGTGCTTTGGGCCTGACTTGCTACTACATCCTGTAGTTGCCAGCAGTGAACAGGCAATGAGCAGAACTGCCACGAACACGATGCATCTTTTTGGGGCCAAACCAATCACTCCTGTTACCAAACTTTGATACAAGTTATTACCAATAATAAAAACAATTCGACCTGCACAAGAAAATTTCCTCTGCTGAAAAACGTTTTGGTTGGTAGGATTTTTAATAGAGATGTCTAATTAATATGAATAGAGAAAGAAATATCCTATGGGACCTATCTACAAGGAGGATGTTGTGAAATGGCAAACAAGGAACAAGCTTCAAAGAAGACGGACAAGAAAAAACCCAGCGATACCAAAGTGAAAAAAGAGAAAAAGACGTATAACTGAAGAAATATGTAACGCCCGATAATTTTTGTTTTGCTGACGGAAGGGGTTGTGACAAACCGCCTTCTGTTTGCTTTCATGGCGAAGAATGGAAGTGTTTTTATCAAAAATCGAAACCCATGGATATGTAAACTTTGCTTGACTGTATGTTTGGCGGTTATTTTGTTTCAAGGCTCTACAGTTGCGGCGCCTCCGGCAGTGACGCCCAAACCTGTTGCAGCTACTGTTGCCGCAAAGCCGCCGGTTGAAGTTCCATCCCGTTCGGCCACGGTGGCGCCGAATGTTTCCAAGCCTGTTATCAAAAGCGAGACAGCTTTTCTAATGGTGGCGGGAACGAAACAGGTGTTATTTGAAAAAGATGCTCACAAAATCATGTATCCGGCCAGTACGACCAAAATTATGACGCTGATTACGGCGCTAAAGCATGGAAATCTTAACGATACGGTAGTCATCGGCCCCGGCCCCGTAGATGTGGAGGGATCCAGCCTGGATTTGCGGTTGCTGGATCGACTGAGCCTGCGAGAACTTTTGTTTGGACTGATGTTGGTTTCGGGCAATGATGCGGCGCAGGCGGTGGCTGAGCATGTTGGCGGCGGTTCCTACAAAAAGTTCATTGGCTGGATGAATACGGAAGCTGAAAGAATCGGAGCGTTGCGGACTCATTTTTCCAATCCGCATGGATTGCCGGACCCCGTCAATCATTTTACTACCGCCTATGATTTGGCGTTGATCACGGATGAAGGATTTAAAACTCAGGGCTTTGAAGATTTTGTTTCAACGCCGTATCATACAGTCTTGTTTCAAAACCGTGCCAGAGGGATGTCGGTGGTGAATACAAACAAACTGTTGATGACTTACTCCGGAGCGAATGGGGTGAAAACAGGTACTACCATTGCGGCCGGAAAATGCCTGGTATCATCAGCCCGGAGGGGAGGAGTCCTGTTGATTGCCGTTGTGCTCAACGGTGGCGACGGGGTTTTCAGAGATTCCGCACTCTTGCTCGATTATGGATTTCAGGTCATGGGCAAGAGGTAGAAACAAGTTTTTTCCAATAGCAAAGAGGCCTATATTTCAGCGTTATGCGCATGAAGTGTAGGCCTCTTTTGCTATATAGCATTACAATTGATTCACAAAAACTTTTGTACGAGGAGATAAGCCAGACTCGCAGTGGCTGCACTTAAAGGAATCGTCAGAACCCAGGTGAACAGCATCTGTCGAGCGACGCCCCAGTGAACGGAGCGAATTCGGTTGGAAGCGCCAATGCCCATGATGGAACCGGAAACCACATGAGTTGTGCTGACCGGCAGATGTAAAAGAGTGGCTGAAAAAATAACCAATGACGACGTTAGTTCCACCGCGCAACCGCTGAAAGGCTCCAAACGGGCAATGCCGGTACCTACAGTTTTAATGATTTTCCAGCCACCTACGGCTGTACCCAAACTCATAGAGAGCGCACAGGAAAATTTTACCCAGGTCGGTACATCTATCGTTGAAATGTTGCCTGCACTGAGTAAGGCCAGTGTAATAATACCCATTGCTTTCTGCGCATCATTGGACCCATGGGAAAAAGCAATGAGGGCGGCGGTCCCGATTTGGGCTCTCGCAAAACCTGTATTTAGCAAATGGGGCGGAAAACCGCGAAACAGCCACATCATTACAATAAGAAAAAAATAGCCGATAATCAGAGCGACTATTGGCGAAATGACTAATGACAAAAAAATCTTTTCAATACCGGCCAGATTTAGGGGGTCCCAACCGCGACCGGCGACAACGGCGCCCATAATTCCACCAACCAAAGCGTGGGAAGAACTGCTGGGAATACCATACCACCAAGTGACCAGATTCCAGGCGACAGCCCCGATCAATGCAGCGATGATAACCTGTTGATCAATCATAGATGCTGATTTTACGATGTCTCCACCGATAGTTTTAGCGACGCCCGTACTAAAAAGCGCTCCTAAAAAGTTAAGCACGGCAGCCATCCATATAGCCTGCCGTGGCGTCAATGCGCGGGTTGAGACGGAGGTTGCAATGGCATTGGCCGTGTCGTGAAACCCATTGATAAAGTCAAATGCCAACGCAAGAAAAATGACCAGATACAACGCTGTTACTGAATCAGGCATACTTAATGACAACTCGTTTTAGCGAGGTTGCAACATCTTCTGATAAATCAAGAACTTCTTCCAGGTTGACCAATAATTCCTTCCACTTGATGATTTCGATTGCATCCTTGCATTCGCGAAATAATGTTCCCATCTCCTGGCGGTAGAGTTCATCTCCACGGGCTTCAATGTCAATGATTCTTTCGCAGCGGGCTTGCAGCCGAAGACGTTCCTTTTTCAAATCCTGCAAACTAAAAATTGCTTTTTCAACCTGCTTGCCGCATTTCAGAATCAAGTCCGACATTTCCCGAATACGTTCTGATGTATCTTCGATATTGTACAGATCCATCCGTTCAATGGCAGCTTTGATACAGTCAATAATGTCATCCAGCTTCTTGGCCAATGTAAAAATATCTTCACGATCCATGGGAGCAATAAATGTTTTATGAAGCTTGACCATGATTCTGTCGACTATTTCATCAGCGGTCCGCTCTGTGTTGGTAATCCGGACCATCAGTTCCGGAACTTGGCGGTGATCAAGGATTGCCTGATGTAAAAGTTCTGTTGCTTCCCTGACTAATAGGGCATGTTCAGCCAGAGTGCTGAAAAACTTTTCTTCCTTGGGCTTTAGAGTGAAAGCCATCTTGATTCCTCCAGCATAAGAATTGTATGGTAGTGTAAAATCTATTATAACATAGATGAGTTCAGTATTTCATTTACAGCAAACTGATATTCCGCCGGTGAATTAATGTTGCGCAAAAATCGAAGCGTGGGATCGAAGATGCGGAGTTCATTTCCAGAAATATAGCGGCAATGAATATGACGGAACAGCTCCTGCGTTTTACGCTCATCGCGCAACAAAAGGCTTTCAATCACGGGGACACAGGTTTTGGCATAACAAGCGAACAGAGGCTCTATGAAAGTATCTTCAGCGGGTACTACGGCATCCCGATCTTGTAACTGAGATCCCATCCAGGCTACAGCCGCCGGTTCAATAAAAGGCATATCGCAGGCAGTGACAAATGCGTAAGGAGAGGAGGCATGAACCAACCCCGCATGAATGCCGGAAAGGGGGCCGCGAAAAGGAATAATATCTGATACGAACCGAACGCCTGGAAAAGCGGCCGGCAGCGATTCATTGGCGACAACGATCAGTTCATCACAGACAAGCGAAAGTTTTTGCAAAATCACATGCAAAAAAGTGGAATCTTTCCAGGGCAATAATGCCTTGTTGCATCCCATTCGAGTGCTGCTGCCGCCGGACAATACAATTCCCGTCATTGCCGGCTGTTCCGGTTGCGTTGTTCGAGATAATCTGCAAAAGCAACAGGGGTTTCCAGATCAAAATGAGGTAAGGCCGGATATAGGGGAATATCGGAAATTACGGCCAAAAGATCTTCAGGATGCCCAAGAGGTTCTCGCCCGGATGCCTGACGGAAGATTTCCACTCGCAGGGCACTGTGATTTTTGTAACCTTCAACCAGAATAATATCGACATCTTCGATGTGAGCAACGATTTCATCCAGAGGTAGTTCGACATGCAATTTTTTGATCATCGCAAATTTATCGCGTGACGAAATGCAAACCACGTCGGCGCCGGCCTGGGTATGGCGCCAAGTGTCTTTGCCGGGGCGATCTATCTCAAATCCGTGTATATCATGCTTTATGACACCAATGCGATAACCGCGGCATTTCAGCTCGGCAATCAGCTTTTCCAGATAGGTGGTTTTACCGACACCGGATCGCCCGATAAAAGAAATTACGGGAATCAATGCTTTTGAGCGCCATGACAGCCGCAGGCGCAATCGGAAGAATGCTTTTTGGGGATTTGGTTTGCTTCCAGATGATCGCGAACCTGCGATTTAATACTTTCAAGATATTGCCGGCGCAAAAGAGCTTGCTCCGCTTTTTCTTCTTCGTTCAAACAACATTGACGCTGTTTTTGCGACAAGGCATTGATGCGATCCAGCATTTCTTTTGTAATCATATGCAAGACTCCTTCCTTTAAATTCATACTAGCAACTTCAGCCGCCCCTGTCAATTTGTCTTTTAATGCAGGAATAGAAGGGCAGGTGGCGAAACTAAAAACAAAGCAAGTTCAAATAGCAGTGAGCGGAGGAAGTCGGAAATGAAAAAATGGCGGTGCAAAATCTGCGGATATATTCATGAGGGAGAAACTCCGCCGGACGTTTGCCCCGTATGCGGTGTCGGACCGGAAGAATTTGCACCGTATACGGATGAACCGGCTCCTGCCGGGGGCAAACCCAAACGCTGGAAATGTACGGTATGCGACTATATTCATGAAGGCGATGAGCCACCGGACGTATGCCCGGTTTGCGGGGTAGGTCGCGAAATGTTTGTGTTGCTCGAAGATGAGATTCAGCAACTGACAGCTGCCGGTGTGCAAAATTCAACGGACGGAACTTCCCGGGCTGCGTTGGATAAAATCACTTATGGGCTTTATGTCGTTTCCTCCATAAAAAATGGAACACTCAATGGACAAATATCTAATACTGTTTTCCAATTAACGGATCCCCCGTTGCGAATCGCCGTCTGTTTGAATAAAAACAATCTGACGCATGATTTTGTCACTGAAACAGGATGTTTCACGATTTCTGTCCTGGGGCGGGAACAATTTGACATGGTGCGAAATTTCGGTTATCGTTCTGGACGCACTGCCGACAAATTTGCCGAGGTTTCTTATGTGCTGGGCAAGAATGGTTGCCCGATTTTGTGCGACTGCATGGCTTATCTGGAAGCGAGTGTGATTCCGGATAAGGTTCTGGACGTCGGAACTCATCGTTTGTTTGTTGCGGATGTGACCGGGGGAATGGTGGTGGCTGAGCGGGCTGCGCTGACATATGAATATTTTAGGACCAATAAAAGAAAAATGTAAAATATGAAAAAATAAAGAATTGTGACAGGATTTTTCAGACGGACTCCGAACATATGTAAAGGATAATATTGATGAGAGGAGTTCATAATGCACAAAGACGTGTCATGATTTGTAGAAAATACGAATTATGGGCGTCTTTTTTCCTGCCGCAGTTCTACTATAATTTGTGTAAATGATGGGAGATGGATGTATGGAAAGAAGGATCATTCAAGTTCATGAAAAACTGCCGTTGGAGCAAACCCTTCCTCTAAGTTTGCAACATTTGTTTGCCATGTTCGGGTCAACGGTTCTCGTGCCGTTCCTGTTCAAAGTCAATCCGGCGACTTCGCTGTTGATGAACGGCATTGGTACAATCGTATATCTCGTGATGGCCAGAGGGCGCATTCCTGCATATCTGGGCTCCAGCTTCGCATTTATTTCTCCTGTTTTTGCCATTATGGCTGACCCGAGCTTGGGCGGTTATTCAGCTGCGCAAGGCGGTTTTATTATGTTCGGTATCTTTTTTATTCTGGTTTCGCAACTCGTTCGGGTGGCGGGTACCCGCTGGATTGATGTGATCTTTCCTCCGGCGGCCATGGGCGCGATTGTTGCAATTATTGGCCTGGAACTGGCGCCGGTGGCTACTGATATGGCCGGACTTACCGGAAAGACGATCGAACAGCTTCATATTCCCTATGCTACGGCCGTTACTGTTTCCATGTTTACCCTGGCCGTTACCATTCTGGGTTCGATCCTGCTGAGGGGCTTTTTGGCCGCGATTCCAATCCTTATCGGTGTTGTGGCGGGATACTTGTTTTCGATGGCCATGGGTATTGTGGATTTTTCAAGTATTGCAGCGGCAGCTTGGTTTGAAGTCCCCACCTTGTACGCGCCGAGTTTCAATGCACGAGCCATGATGATGATGATTCCGGTGGCGTTTGTTGTTTTGGCGGAACATATCGGACATTTGGTTGTAACCGGCAACATTGTAGAAAAAGATCTTGTGAAGGATCCCGGACTGGACAGGTCTCTACTGGGCGACGGGATTTCCAATATTTTGTCCGGGTTAGTCGGCGCGACGCCGAATACAACCTATGGAGAAAATATTGGTGTTATGGCGATTACCAAGGTGTTCAGCGTCTGGGTCATTGGCGGGGCGGCCTGTATTGCTATCGCCATTTCTTTCATCGGGAAATTCGCTGCCATTATCCGCAGTATTCCCGTACCGGTGATGGGCGGCGTTTGTATTTTGCTGTTTGGCGTTATTGCAGCAGCCGGTATTCGGATGCTGATTGAGAAGAAAGTCGATTACACAAAATCCCGCAACCTCATTTTGACTTCTGTCGTATTGATTTCCGGTATCAGCGGCGCGGCAATCAAAGTGGGAACAGTTGAGCTCAAAGGAATGGCGCTTGGGACGATTGTATCGATAGTGATCAGTTTGTTATTCTTTGCTCTCGATAAGTTCAATCTGGCTAATGATGGAGGTCCGCAGGAATAAAGCGGTTGCAACCGAATGAGAGGCAACGCAAAAAATCCGTGCCATGGAGGGCACGGATTTTCTTTTGCTATTATGTACCTGGACTACTCTCTCAAGTGATTTCTGGCGCCGAAAATTCGTTCGGCGCATTCCTGACCGGTAGGAGTGGCGGCCAATCCACCATATCCTGTTTCTTTAACGGAGTCCGGCATTAAATGTCCGACTGCCGCCATGGCATCAATGACTTCGTCAACAGGAATTACACTTTCAATTCCAGCCAAAGCCATATCTGCAGCCAACAGAGCGATCATCGTCGCGCCGGCGTTGCGTTTGACGCACGGAACTTCAACCAGACCGGCGACCGGATCACAGACCAAGCCCAACAGATTTTTCAGAGCCATCGCTACGGCATGGCCGACTTGCCCGGGCGTTCCTCCCAGCAAATCGACAGCAGCGCCGGCGGCCATGGCGGCAGCAGATCCGCACTCGGCCTGACAGCCTCCTTCAGCGCCGGAAAGAGAAGCACGGGAAGAAATGACCATGCCGATGACGCCGGCAACAACCAGAGCCATACATAAGTCATCCTGAGAAGTGCCCTGATCTTCAGCAATGGCAAATAAAACGGCGGGTAGGATGCCGCTCGAACCTGCGGTAGGTGCGGCGCAAATTCGTCCCATTGCGGCATTGGCTTCATTGGCCGCTAAGGCGTAGACCGCAGCGTTGGCGGTCAGGGCGCCTAAAATGCGTGGCTTGCAACTAGGAGCGGAATACCAATTTTTCAGGCGCAACCCGTTTCCACCGACTAAGCCGCTGGAAGAACGAACCCCGGTGAGACCATATTCTATCGCGTTGTGCATAACCTCAAGCGTTGTTTGCATTCGGTGCGTCAAGAGTTCTTCATCAATTTCAAGCTCCAATGCCTGCGTCTGCAAGCAGTGTCGTCCAAATGAGAGATCGTTGCTGATTGCTTCTTCAATCGAAGAGAGCAAAGAAAGTTTTTCCATCGGACAATCCCCCCTGTACTTCAATTTACGACAGGACTGAGTCGTCGTACGGCAATGATCTGGGGTAAGTTGGTGATCGCTTCCACTACTCCGGAGGGGACCGTTCCATCAACATCAATGACCATGACAGCCGTGCTTCCTCTTTTTCTACGGGATACGCGCATTTCAGCAACATTAACCGATCGCGAGGCCAACACGCCGGTGACGCTGTGGATAACTCCCGGACGGTCATGGTGAAGCGTGACAACTGCCGCAAATTCACCTGTAAGTTCCAGAGGAAATCCATTCAGTTCAGTCATTATAATGCGACCACCTCCCACAGAGCAGCCGGTTAAGCGCAGTACTCCATGGTTCTGCCCTTTCAGGGCAAAAACGACTGTATTGGGGTGCACCTCATCGCCAAGGCAAACCGATTCAAAGTGAAAAGAAAAATTTGCATTACTAGCATATTCAAAGGAATGGGGAATGCGTTCGTCGTCCGTATCCCAGCCCATCAATCCGGCGACAAGCGCGCGGTCAGTTCCGTGTCCTCTGCCGGTGCTGGCAAAAGAACCATGCAGCCCGATATCGGCTTCGCATACCGGTTCACCCAGCAGTGCCAAGGCCAGTCGCCCAAGACGAACGGCGCCGGCTGTGTGGGAACTGGAAGGACCAATCATGATGGGTCCGATCACATCAAAAAGATTCACGACATTCCCTCCTTACTCCAATTTCCAATCGCGGTTGTGCTTGCATTATTTGGTTGTGGAAAATAAAATAAGAGTTACCCCAAATAGTACAGTTTTTGTGAAAGCAACAAAAAAGGAGCGGTAACATGAAAATCGTGATTAGTGTTCTCGGAAGGGACCGGGTCGGTATAATCGCCATGGTTGCTACTGTTTTGGCTGAAAATGGCGTCAATATCCTGAACTTGGATCAGACAATTTTGGATGGTTTTTTTAATATGGTTATGACGGCAGATATGTCCTCGGCTAAAATTGGGCTTAAAGAATTGCAGGAGATTCTGCGCAGCAAGGGCGAAGCGCTCAACTTGGAAATCCGGGTTCAACATGCGGATATTTTTCAAGTCATGCACAGAGTATAAGGAGGCGCTTGAATGGTTGAGCTACAGGACATTCTTGAAACCAACCGGATGATCAAGGAACAGAACCTTGACGTCCGGACAATTACAATGGGCATTAGCCTGCGGGATTGTGCAGATCCGGATTTGGCAACATTTTGCAACAAGATTTATGAAAAAATCACCCGCAAAGCTGAACACTTGGTAAAAGTCGGCGAAGATATCGAAGCTGAATATGGGGTTCCGATCATTAACAAAAGGATTTCGGTGACTCCGATTGCCATCGCGGCGGAAGCCTGCAAAACGGATAGCTACGTAGCTGTGGCAAAAGCACTGGATCGGGCGGCTAAAACCGTCGGCGTAAATTTCATTGGTGGATTTTCCGCATTGGTGCAGAAAGGGTTTACCAAAGGCGACCTGGTGTTGATCGATTCCATTCCGGAAGCGCTGGATGTGACCGAGCGGGTATGCTCATCGGTGAACCTTGCATCGACGGCAACCGGCATCAATATGGATTGTGTGGCGCGAATGGGGAAAATTATCAAACAAACCGCAGAGCGAACTCGGGATCGGGATGCAATCGGCTGCGCTAAACTGGTCATTTTCGCGAACGCAGTAGAAGACAATCCTTTTATGGCGGGTGCATTTCATGGCGTGGGAGAAGCTGAAGCCTGCATTAATGTGGGAGTCAGCGGACCTGGTGTCGTGATGCGGGCTATCGAACAAGTGAAGGGCGCTGATCTGGGAGTGGTTGCGGAAACAATCAAGAAAACGGCTTTCAAGATTACGCGTGTCGGTCAACTGGTGGCACAGGAAGCTTCCCGCAGACTTAATGTTCCATTCGGCATTGTCGATCTTTCGTTGGCGCCCACCCCTGCGATCGGTGACAGCGTCGCAGCTATTCTTGAGGAGATGGGATTGGAAAGCGCGGGAGCTCCTGGAACGACGGCAGCGCTGGCTTTGCTGAATGACGCGGTAAAAAAAGGCGGGTTAATGGCATCTTCGCACGTCGGCGGACTTTCCGGCGCATTTATTCCGGTCAGTGAAGATGCGGGGATGATTGCCGCCGTAGAACGAGGAGCCTTGACGCTGGAAAAACTAGAAGCGATGACCTGCGTCTGCTCGGTAGGACTGGATATGATTGCTATTCCCGGCGATACCTCCGCTGCAACGATTTCCGCCATCATTGCCGACGAGGCGGCAATCGGCGTGATCAATAACAAAACAACCGCAGTCAGGGTTATTCCGGTTCCCGGCAAAACAAAAGGCGATTCAGTCGTGTTTGGCGGTTTGCTTGGACATGCGCCGATCATGAATGTGAATCAGTTTCGACCGGATGAGTTTATCGCGCGCGGGGGACGCATTCCGGCGCCAATCCGCAGCCTGACCAACTGACGCTATTTTGAGACCAGTTTGTCGAGCCCGAGAGTTTTTAATTTTTCGGGGGAAGGCAAGCTGGTTTTTTTGTCCCAACCGCGATCCGTATAATATTTGTCCAATAAGGTCTCCTGTTTTTCGGCGGAGAAGGTAGCCCCTTTTTTCGGCCCGGCTGTAAAGACTAAGGAAGTCATGCGCTGAGGCAAAAGGTCGTCTGCGCGTCGAAATC
>CAZSRN010000017.1:0-14965 GCA_964609115.1 uncultured Veillonellaceae bacterium
CGAGCATAGAATCGTCCGGATAGCGCCTCCGTGGGTTACTACCGCTATGCACTCGCCGTCATGCCGCTGTCGCAATAATTCAATTCCTGCATTGGTACGTTTCTGAACATCATAAAAACTTTCCCCGCCCGGAATTTCAACCTGACTGGGAAATTGGAAAAAGCTTTCGATTTCCACCGACCATCCGGCATAAATCTGATCATAGTTTAAGCCTTCCCATTCTCCGAAACACACTTCCCGAAACTCCGGCATAACAGTGATCGGCAGTGAATGATAAGACGCGACTTTTTCCGCAGTTACGACGGCACGGGAAAGATCGCTGCTATATATTGCCGAAAAAGGTTCATGGCGAAGTCGCGCAGCTACTTGCTCCGCTTGCCGCAGCCCCTCCTCCGAAAGTTCAATGTTACTGTGCCCCTGATATTTTAATTCCTTGTTCCACAGAGTCTGACCATGTCTGATGAAAAAAATGGTTATCATATTACACCTGCTTTGTCCATGATACCGGCAATAGCCGTGAGAAACCGTTGATTTTCCGCGGGGCTTTTTACCGCAACCCGTACATATTGGTTGGACAATCCACTGAAATTGGCGCAATTGCGAATCAAAATGCGGTGCTTTATCAATTCATCCTGCAGCTTTTCGGCATTCCATCCCATATCGCACAATTCGGCCAACACAAAGTTAACCGACGGCGGAAAAACCGTAAGCCCCGGAATTGCCTGCAGCCCCTGCCGCATCCGTTCTTTCTCGCAGTCGACCAATGCCACGGTATCCCGGCAATATTTCTCATCCGTTAACCCTGCCACACCGGCTGCCTGCGCCATAACATTGACATTCCAGGGATCCCGCAACCACTTCATCTGTTCGACCAACTCCGGCCGGCCCAGCAGGAAACCCAGCCGCAATCCCGGCACCGCCAAAAATTTGGTCAGTGAATGTAAGATGATCACACTGGGATTTTCAGCAATAAAAGTCCGGCAACTTTCGGCTTCCGCCGTCAGGCGAAAATCGTTAAACGATTCATCCACCAAAATATGAGCGCCTACGGTTGCTGCTTTTTTGATCAAAGGTTCCAACTCTTGCCGGGTCAGAACGACACCGGTAGGATTGTTGGGATTGCATAAAAACAAAAGATCGCCGGGTTGGAGCCGCGCCGACAAATCCGTAATGGACGGAACAAATCCCCCGGCTCGTTCCAACGGCGCTTTTTCGACAGTAAGTCCCGCCGCCCGCGCAGCCGCCTCATACTCACTGAATGTCGGAGCCGGAATCAAAACCCTGGCAGGTTGTAAAATTCTGCACAGCAGATAAATCAGTTCTACAGCGCCATTACCGGTTTCAATCCATTCCGCCGGAACCCGGTAATAATCGGAAATCGCCTGCTTCAACGCGATCGCATCCGGATCCGGATAAGCGGTAACCTCATTCATGGCTTCCAGTAACGCGCATTGAACTTTATTCGATAAGCCCAACGGATTAATATTCGCGCTGAAATCCAAAAAATGTGAAAATCCACCGCCGAAATTTCGAATGGCTGCATATACATTACCGCCGTGTTGCGGGCGGTTTTCCTTCTTCATTTTACCGAATCCTCCACGATTAATAGTCCACCGCTCACCATCCGCACCGTGCGGAAAAAGCGGATATCGGCGCATTCGCGGCAAATGGCCTGAATGCAACCGTTAATGTCGGAGTGGGCCCGGGGATCAAACATCACGCCCAAAACCGTCCCGCTGTGGGCCGCATTGACTCCGATAGATCCGAATGTCCGGGATATTTCTATGATCCGCTCCAACGAAGGTTTAAATAAAATAGACTGATTCGCCAACGCGCTTAACGTCGCGGCGGTGCCAATCAGCGAACAATCTCCGGCCTGAATGCCTTGCTCCACCATTCGCAGCGCAACAAGGACTTCCGGTTCTTTATGATAATTCAGTTCCGCCAGGTCACTGCGATGATTAAAGTTGATCGTATCCACTTCACCACCGGCATCCAGAACGGCAATGGTGATTTCCGGCGGTTCCCCCATAAGTCGGCGAACCTGCCCCGTCACATGGTCTATCATGGTGATTCCCGGTAAAAAAACCCCGTCCGTCGGCTCAATATCCAAGGCAATCTCACAAATTGTCGCCAGATCAAGCTTCCGCCCCGCAGCGATAGCCGTTGCCAAACAAGCCGCAGTAATATCCGCGCTGCTGGAAGCCATTCCCTTGCCTGCCGGCAATTCCGAACTCACTTCCACCTGCACTCCGGAAAAGGGCAAGCCAAGATAGTCTAACGTTTTTCGTATTGCCTGCAACGTTTTCTTGCCGATTGGAGCCGACGATTTTGAATCGGCCGATAAACTCACCGACACTTGAGAATACAGATTGACCGGGCAAGTCACCAAAAAATTCATTCCCGTTGCGGTCCCCTGAACCAATTCACCGCATGAGCCGGGACAACGGACCGTTGCTTTCACGAAGTCACCTCACCCATTTCACATAGGTTGAACATACAAAAACCGTCAGCACCACTACCTCCGAAAGCTCCGTCACCGCTCCATACATATCCCCGGTCAGTCCTCCCACTTTACGCGTCGCCCATCGTCCAAACCCAAAAGTGAAGAGCGTAACGCCGACTGCCGCCCCAAAGCCAATTAAAAAAAACAAGGGACCCTGGAAAAAATAAACGCCCCCCAGAAAAGCTACAATCGTCGCCACTGCAACAATGAATGCATTTCTCCCGGCATAAAGGGAGAACGCTTTGCCCATTCCTTCCGGACGGGCATAGGGAAAGCAAAGAATCGCCAATATCATGCCAAGGCGGCCAATCGTCATCATCGAAATCAATGCCAGGCACAGCAATGACTCCGGCATGTCGTGAATCAGCGCCCCTTTCCAGATCAAAAGCAGAATGATGGAAATCACGCCAAATGAACCGACCCGGCTATCCTTCATGATTTCAAGCATCCGTTCGGGAGAACGTCCCGAAAACAAACCGTCCGACGTATCCATCAAACCGTCGCAATGCAGCCCGCCCGTTATAAAAATGCTTACAGTCACCAGTAAGACGCTGCGAACCGTCCCCGGCATCCACCCGGCCGTGACTACGGCAACCAGCGCCAGCAAGCTGCCGGCCACCAAGCCAACCAACGGAAAAAATTTGACGCTGCGGCCAAATAATCCGTCGTCATATTCTGTTTCATCCGCTATGCGTATACGGGTCAAAAACTGCAACGCCGTAATAAATTCACGAATCATATAGCGCTCCCGCCACCCTTTCCCTCTTGTCCCTACAAAAAGCGCTGGAAGCCATAATATCCCAACCCGGTAATGATCGCTGAAAAAAGCAGCGTCACCATAAATACCATGGACGCAGTTTGGGGAATGTGCCGTGCACTCAGTTCATACAATGCAGTTCCCATGGTCGCCCGGTGCGAAGGAATTCCCCCGTAATAATTCAGGCCGCCAAGCTGCACGCCCAACGCGCCGGCAACTCCGGCCTCGCTGAAGCCGCTGTTGGGACTGGGATGTTTGGCTGCATCCCGCCAAATAGCGCGAACAGCGCCCATCGGGTCCAAGCGTAGAAATGCCGCGGCAAAAACAATCAGCACGGCCGTAACACGCGCCGGGATAAAATTAAAAACATCGTCTGTCCGGGCCGCAACCGTTCCAAAATCTCCATAACGTTCATTTCGATAGGCAATCATGGAATCCATCGTATTGACCGCCCGATACAAAAAAGCCAGCGGCACGCCACCGATCCAGGCATAAAACAGAGGCGAAATAATCCCGTCTACGATATTTTCCGCCATGGTTTCCACTGTTGCGCGGGTAATTTCCTGTTCGCCAAGGTTCTGTGTATCCCGCCCGACAATTTGTCCTGTCAAGCGCCGGGCTTCCGGCATGTTACCGGCCAAAAGCTGCTCCTGAATTTCGCGGCCGGATTCCGTCAGGCTGCGGGGTGAAATCGTAAACGAAAGCAACAACGCCTGAACAAGGATTGCCGCCATGGGAGGCAGCATTTTTTCAATGATTTGTACAAGTTCACGGACAACACCGTATGAAATGGCCAAAACCAAAAACACCAATAAAGCGCCCTTGATTTTCTTTTCCAGCGGTGAATCATGCAACACCAACAGACGACTTTCAAACCAGGCAATTATACGGCCAATCAGTGCAACCGGGTGAAAGGCCGATCTGGGATCGCCCACCACCGTATCAAAAAGCAAGGCCAGGGGATACAGCCAGGTAATATGCGTCACCGTTCCAGCCCCATAACACGCCGAACCAGCTCCATATCCAGATTGGCGCGGACAAGTTCCGCCAACCGGTCATACGCCGCTTCTTTGTGCGCCAGATACGATACGGCTTCTCCATCAAGCGCCGGCAGTCCCTTTTTGTTTCGCAACGCATCCAGCAGTGTCCGGCGATACCCGTCGTTTTCAAAAATCCCATGAATATAGGTTCCCATGACCAATCCGTCAGCACTGACAAATCCATCCGCAAAATCAAGGGTTTGTCCCGAGCGCTGAAAAATCGAAAAAGCAGGAGAGACCGGTTCAAGAAATTCTGTACGTCCCATGTGAATCTCATAACCCGATAATGGGTCCTGCAACCGCTTCACGCCCAACATTGGGTTCGGACCCATGCGGGCTGCTATCTGATGTGTTACTTTATCGGCGGCAAAGGTAGTCACTGCCGGGATCAGTCCCAATCCCTCCAACTCATCCAAATCAGATTCCGTATGCAGAGGATCCGCCAATTTTTTTCCCAGCATCTGATACCCGCCACAGATTCCGATAACCGGAGTTCCCTGTGAGGCCAGCGCCTGGATGTCGACGTCAAACCCTTGCTCTTTCAAATACAACAAATCTTCCGTTGTATTTTTGCTGCCCGGAACAATAATCAAATCGGGAGTTCCCAGTTTTTCTCCCTCGCGAACATACCGCAGGGAAACGTCCGGCTCTCTCAGCAACGGATCAAAATCCGTAAAATTGCTGATTTTAGGCAAGCGTAACACGGCAATTTCAAGGTCCCTGTTTCCCGCACTCGTCTTTTCATCCAGGGAAACCGAGTCTTCATCATCAATGCCGATATCCGCCAGATGCGGAATTACGCCGACCACCGGTTTTCCTGTTTTCGCCAGAATTACGTCAAATGCCGGCCGCAAAAGATTGATATCGCCACGGAATTTATTCAGGATAATTCCCTGAACCCGTTTCTGCTCCTCCGGTTCCAGTAAACTCATGGTTCCAACCACAGAAGCAATGGCTCCGCCACGATCAATATCCGCAATCAGAAAGACCGGAGCTTTCACCATCAGCGCAATACGCATGTTTACAATATCGTTGGCTTTCAGATTGACTTCCGCAGGGCTTCCGGCGCCTTCAATCACAAGAATATCAAATCGCTCCTGCAACTCATCAAGACAATCCGAAATCACGCCCAGTAATTTCTTGCTATAGCCCGCATGATATTCACCGGCGGACATCACACCCACCGGGCGCCCCATGACAATCACCTGTGACCGCGAATTTCCCGTTGGTTTCAACAATACCGGGTTCATCTCCACCGCCGGTGCGAGCCCGGCTGCTTCAGCCTGCGCTACCTGAGCCCGTCCCATTTCGCCGCCATTCGGAGTAACGTAGGAGTTAAGCGCCATATTTTGGGCTTTAAAAGGAACCACCCTGTATCCGTCCTGCCGAAAAATCCGGCAAAGCGCCGTTGTTAAAATGCTTTTTCCCACATGGGAGCTGGTTCCCTGAAACATGATCGTTTTGGCCATCAATGAGTCCCCTCCATAATAACCATCGCCTGCCGTTTGATTTCCACCGGCAATCCGCAAACTACCCAATAGACTTCATCCGCCGCCTGAGCCACTTTTTGGTTTACAATTCCCGCAATGTCGCGAAATTCACGGGCTAATGGATTATCCGGCACAATTCCGTCTCCCACTTCGTTGGTCACAAAAATTACCGTGCCGGTAAATCGCTGGGCGGCAAAAATCAGCTTATCGGCATTTTCCAGCACCGCATCCCGTCGCTGATCCCGCGCCAGATTCTCAGGCAGCGCCAGCAAACCGTTGCTCGAATACACCGTTAAACAATCAAAAAGAATCACGTCGGCGACCGGCTCTGCTTTTTCTATCGCTTCTTCCGCCTGTCGCGGAGCTTCATAGGTTTTCCAGCTTGATGGACGGCGTTTTTGATGCAAATCAACCCTCTCGGCCATTTCCTTATCCCATATTTCCGCCGTTGCGATATAAGCCACCCGGCTCCCGGCAACCCCCGCCAATTTTTCGGCAAAGGAACTTTTCCCGCTACGGGCGCCACCTGTGACAAGAATGATCTTAGCCATCCTCAGGCTCCTTTCCCGGCAACCTTGAATTCGGCGCAGCAACTGACAAAGCGCCGGGCGGATTCCAGGCTCCCTGCCAAGTGAATGTGCAAATAAGATGCCACAATATGATTTGCGGCGAATCCTGCCGGATATTGCAATCCCGTTCGGTTTTTAGTAATCAAAAATGCAAAGTTTTGTTTTTCTGCTGGATCAACCGCTTCCATGCGGGAAAAATGGAATTCATGTCCGCGCAGGGTTTCCCCTTTGGCGCATAAAACAGTATCGACAAGCGCCGTAGCTTCAACATAACCCACGGTCTGCAGCCGTTTCTCCATTCGGCAGACTTCCGGAATCAAGCCTGTCATGGGATACTCCATTCCATCAAAGGAAGCGACCCGCTCGCACAAATACATATAGCCGCCGCATTCCGCCAGTATCGGCATTTGCTTCTGCGAAGCTTCGCGGATACTCCGACGCATGGAAAGATTCCCTGCCAGCTCCTCCAGAAACATTTCCGGAAATCCACCCCCGAAAACCAATCCGTCGACATCCGGCAATTCTTTGTCACGCAAAGGGCTGAAAGGAACGACCTCTGCCCCCATTTCTTCCAAAACTTTCAGACTTTCCGGATAATAAAAAGAAAAAGCTTCATCCTGCGCCACACCGATCCGGGCGCATCGGGTTTCCGGCAATGAAACGACCGGAGGCAATTCAACGCATTTTGCTTGCGCAGCGATGCGGAGTAACTCTTCGATATCAATACATCCGGCAATAGCGGAATGAATATTCTCTATGACTTTTTCGGCCGGATTCTCCGTAACCGGCAGCAGTCCCAGATGACGTTCCGGCACTTTCAGATTCTCCGTCCGCCGGATTACGCCCAGAACAGGAACCCCTATCTTTTTCAAAGCCTCCGTCACAATCAGCTGATGCGACTCCGATCCCACCTGATTTAAAATGACTCCGGCAATTGTAACGCTCGGGTCATATTGGATAAAACCCAACACAACCGCTGCAATACTTTCACCCGCCGAGCGGCAGTTAACCACCAGAATAACCGGAGCGCAAAGCAATCGGGCAATGTCCGCCGTACTGGCAACACCGCCCCGTCCTCCGTCGAACAAGCCCATGACCCCTTCGACTATGGCGATGTCCATTCCGCGGGACGTCGACTCAAAGATGGAAAGAAGCCTATCTTTGGGAACCAGCCAGCTGTCAAGGTTATGGCAGGGCCGTCCGGAAGCAAGCGAATGATACCCCGGGTCGATATAATCCGGACCGACTTTGTAAGACTGAACTTTTAGCGAGCGTTTTCGCAATTCTGCAAGCAAGCCGCTGACGATTGTCGTTTTACCTACACCGCTTTGAGTTCCGGCAACAACGACTCGGGGAATTGTAATTTTATCTCTCAATATTCCACACCCCGTCTTCCCATAATACCCCGGGTTATCGGGTGTTTCACCATCGAACATTCGGTTGCTTCATCCGCAATCTCCAGCAACGCCGCCGGCATGTTGCGACCGGTCAGTACAATTCTCAATTTTGAGCCGGCCTCCCGGACCCAGGCAATCACTTCTCCCTCATCCAACAGCCCTCTGTTTAAAGAATGACTGATTTCATCCAGGACCAGCAGATCCCATTCTCCTGAAGCTACGGCCTGTTGGGCGCAATGAAAGGCTTTACCGGCAAAATCATTTTCCGGTCGCCGATTTTCCCGAAAACAGCTGCCGCAGCGTTTGCATAATAACAAGCCCTGTTCAATCTCACGGGAGTTCGGACAGCCTGCGCCAAACTGACAAATATGGATTCGCCCCTGCCATGGGGCTGCCGCCTGCAATTCACCCGTATACCCTGTTCCCTTAAGAAATTGAACCACCATCACCCGCTCGCCTGAGCAGGCTGCGAGTACTGCCCGCCCCATTCCGGATGTGGTCTTTCCCTTTCCATTTCCTGTGACAACAGAAATCCGGGGAAGCATTTTCACTACGCCCTGGGTCCCGTCATATAAAGCAACGCATTCAAAATGGCCGCGGCAATCGGACTGCCGCCCTTATTGCCAAGTACCGTGATGTAAGGAGCCGTCGATCTTTCCACAAGCAACGCCTTGGATTCTGCTGCGCCGACAAAGCCAACCGGTACACCGATCACCACTGCCGGACGAACTTTTTCTTCCTCCATCAGACGAAACAATTCAAAAAGCGCAGTGGGCGCATTGCCTACTGCCACTATCGCATTATCCAGCTGATGTCCAAAAGTCCGAAATGCGGCCATAGACCGGGTAATTTCAGCTTGCTTGGCCATGGCCGCCACTGCCGGATCCGCAATGAGGCAGTGAACTTTTCCTCCATGCCGGGCCAAAGTATTCTTGCTGATGCCGGTCTTCACCATTTCCACATCGCAGAAAACATCCGCCCCTTGGTGAACAGCAGCCAATGCAGCATCTATGGCTTCCGGATGAATCCGGATGTGATTGGCGTAATCAGGATCTCCGGCAGCATGAATCACCCTTGAAAATACTTTTGTCTGGGCTGCATCCAGATTCATTTTCGACAGGTATGGCGCAATCAGCTCCATACTCCGCGTTTCAATTTCCACTGGGTCTTTAATAAAATTCAACATCCCATTGCACTCCCTTTCAGATATTCAAGCAGGTCGCGAACCGAGCTCATCGTCTCAGCGCCGTTTGCCGGCGGACGCTGAACAACTACGACCGTCATATTCAACTCCATGGCGGCGGCAATTTTCGAATCGGTCCCGCCGACCACACCACTGTTTTTCGTCACCATAACATCGGCCTTATATTCCTGAAAGAAAGCGCGATTCAACTCCTGTGAAAAAGGTCCCTGCACCGCAACAATGTCTCCCGGCAAAAATCCAGCTTCCAGGCAGGCGGTAATCACATCCGGCTGAGGCAGGACACGGGCGATCAGGCGACAATCGGCGGTAGCCGCCGCCCGAAAGAGGGCAAGGGTATGACTTCCGGTTGTCAAAAAAATCGTTTTTCCTGCCTTCATCGCTAACTCGGCGGCTTCTTTCATGTCTTTCGCGACAAGTAGTTTGGCGTAATTCGGCAAATCCGAGCCGGGCCGTTCATACCGTATGCATGGAATCTGCGCTTCTTTAGCAGCTCCGGCCGCATTACGGGATACGTTGACGGCGTAAGGATGGGTTGCGTCAACCAGCAACGTAATCCCCTCGTCACGGATAAATTGCGCCAGTTCCCGGTCCGTCATGGCGGCCGCCTGCGCTTTTACCCCGCTTTGTTCCGCCAGAATCCGTCCATAATCGCTGACCACCGAGGCCATCACTTCGTATCCGGCATCCGTCAGTCCCGCTGCAATTTCACGACCGTCCAGCGTTCCTGCCAACACCAGAATCACAATGCATATCCCCGGGGCGTAATCATCCGGTTTCCCTGTTGAAACGTCTGCGTATTGCCAATAATGACCGTCGTAAACATATCGATTTTTTCTTCCGTAAAACGATCCAGCGTGGAAATGACCACCGTCTGGTCCGGTCGGGACACGGAATGCACAACGCCTACCGGTGTAGAAGCCGGTCTATGCTGCAAAACAATTTCCCGAACTTTTTCAATCTGTTCGGTTCGCCGCAAACTTTTGGGATTATAAATGGCGATCACAAAATCCGCTTCTGCGGCCGCCCGCACTCTCTTTTCAATTAAATCCCACGGAGTCATTAAATCACTCATACTGATCACTGCAAAATCATGCATCAGGGGAGCGCCCAATGCCGCGGCAGCAGATCCGACAGCACTTACCCCCGGAACAATCGTAGTCTCCGGACGCCGGTCCTCCGGCAATTTCATCACTAATTCCAGTACCAGTCCCGCCATACCGTAAATTCCAGGATCACCGCTGGATATGACTGCAACCCGGCTTCCTTCTTTTGCCGCCTCTACAGCCGCTTCGCAGCGCTCCACTTCCTGCATCATTCCGGAACCGATTACTTTCTTGCCTGCAATCAATTCCGGGACTAAATCCAAATAGGTATGGTACCCGGCAACAACTTCCGCTTTTTCTATTGCCTGTTGGGCTTCTATTGTCAAGCCAACGGCATGTCCTGGTCCAATTCCCACCACCGCAATTTGACCTCGGCAATGGCCACCGTTACCTTGGGATAAACCGTCTTGGGCAGCAACAGGCTGGAAGCCCGTCCTCCCCGTAGCGCCGATGCTTCGCATACATTACCCACTCCTATTTCATTTTCAACAAATTCGCTAACGCTCAGGTGGTGCAGAACAATTTCTTCCTGCAATTGTTCGTTCGTATAAAATTCGATGGGAATTTCCATTTGTTGAACTGCCGCCAGCAATCCGATTTCTTCCTGTTTGGCAATACTGGAGCCAACAATGGCAATACTTTTGGAACTCCGGCCAATTTTGCGGCAAGCATCATTGATGGCCGCCCATATTTCGCCGCTGGTAGTATCTTTGCGACAACCGATTCCTATGGACAGGGTGGTCGGTCGCAGGTACACATGCAGTTGCGTCATGAACAGTTCCTTGTCCGTAATGATCACGGCAGCATCATACCTGGACGGATCATTCAATTCTTGCATATCCAAAAGCTCAACGCCCATTTCGGCGGCGCCCTGAATATATTTGTCCGCATGAGGAAGCTGCCGGTCAATGAAAAAAGGAACTTTTTGTCCGGCAACAATGGCCGCATTCACAGATTTCAACTCTTCAAACGGTTCGATTCCCAAATCCAGCTTCACGGATAAAACATCCGGCGCCGGCAGGTTGGCAACATCCGTGGCCGTTGTAATCACCGGTTCTGCGCCCACTGCGGCCGCCACTAATTTTGTGAGTTCATTGGCTCCGCCGAGATGTCCCGACAACAGGCTGATGGCATGAACTCCCGCATCATCCATCACAACGACCGCAGGGTCATAGCGTTTGTCCTGAACATATGGAGCGATAACCCGAACAACAATTCCGGTAGCCATAATGAAAATTAATCCGTCATACTTGTGAAAAATCGCCTGAATCAGAATCCCCAGATTATCATAAGGCGCGGTGTCTAAATGAAGAACTCCGCGGGCTTTGGCGAAAAGATCAGCGTTTCCCTCCAGTCTATCCCGCAATTTTTCACCCAGCAAAGCCCCTTTTAACGTTACAGAAATTACTGCAACCCTCATGACTTCGCCTCCCTGAACATATGGCCAAATTCAGGCGCATACAGACGAGATTGCTCATATTCTCCGGTCAAAACTTTCCCCACAATGACCATGGCGGTCCGACTGACGCCCGCAGCTTTTAGTTGATCGGCAATGGTCGTCAGCGTGCCGCGGAATATTCTCTGGTCCGGCCAGGACGCTTTTTCGACCACAGCCACCGGCGTATCCGGATCATATCCGCCTTCCGTCAGTTCCTGAACTAATTCCCCAAACATATGAACACTTAAAAAGATGCACATGGTTGCCTGATGCTCTGCCAGTGAGCGGATTTTCTCCCGATCCGGCACCGGAGTTCGGCCTTCCATGCGAGTAATAATCACAGTCTGTGATATTCCCGGTAACGTATATTCCTGTCCGAGCGCCGCCGCCGAAGCTAAAAAGGAACTTACACCCGGCACTACTTTCCATTGAATGCCCAACAAATTCAGCTCGTCAATCTGCTCCTGAATCGCGCCATAGATACTGGGATCTCCGGTGTGCAGACGCACCACCTGTTTCCCTTTTTCAACCGCAGCTCGCATAACCGCGATGACTTCCGCAAGTGTCATGGACGCACTGTTGTGTATTTCACAATGCGGCGCCGTCACTTCCAGCAATGCCGGATTGACCAATGATCCTGCATAAATAACCACATCCGCTTCAGAAAGTAATTTTTTGCCCTTCACCGTTATTAAATCAGGGTCTCCCGGGCCGGCGCCTACAAAAAAAACCTGCACGTCACTCATACACTCTCTCACTCTCTCCTTTACGGCATATCACAATATATATGGAGTTTAAAGCCCGGAACATGTGTCGTTTCGCTATCGGCTGGATTCGAGTCACTTGCAGTCCGCATGCTTCCACCTGAAAATTTTTCAATTCCGCTGCGAACCGCAAGGTTTCATACAGAGTTTCCACCACTACCGCCGTTGCGATAAGACGCCCGCCGGCCCGTAATTTTTCAGCTGATTCCAAAAGAATCCGACGCAAATTGCCCCCGCTTCCCCCGACAAAAACGACATCCGGTTCCGGAAGCCCTTCCATGGCAAGCGGCGCTTTTTCATGAATCACGGTAATATTGCGAACGCCGAACTGCGCGGCATTCAAGCGAACCAATTCGCAAGCCTCCGCATTGCCGTCCATTGCATATACATGTCCTTCGTCGGCGCGCAAGGCCGACTCTATGGATAACGACCCCGTACCGGCGCCGACATCCCAAATGATGTCCGTGGGTTTTATCATCGCCTGCGCCATAACAAATACACGGATCTCTTGTTTCGTCATCGGAACCTCGCCCCGTTGAAAGGCTTCGTCCGGAATTGCCGGAAGCATCCGATTCATCCCATCACCACCATCACGCAACTATCAAACCCCGACACCTGCAATGCAGCTTCCAGGGTAATCGATAAAAGAGTTTCATCTGCATAGGAAAGGTTTTTACACAACCAAACCCTCGTCGGCATGGGCCAACCGGACTGTTGCAACCATGACGCAATTTGTGCGGGATGATTCTTTCCATCGGTTAAAAAAGATAACGTTTGTCCCTCTTCATAGGCAAGCAACGCCCTCTCGGGCTTTCGTCCATGCGCGCTGAGCAGGCGGGCGTTTTGCCATGGAATGCCGATTCGGGAAAAAGCCGTCTGAAAAGAACTGATCCCCGGTATCACACGCAGAACCTCAGCAGAAAATTCATTGTGAAACGTCGCCAACAAGCTATAGTAGCCTGGATCTCCGGATACCATGACAACAACGTCTTCTTCCTGCAGCCGACGTCTGATAAATGCAAGCAGCCCCGCGATATCCGCATCCACCGTGTACGTCCGCTGAGACGGCCTGGCGTAAGTTTTCAGCGCCCGAGCACCGCCAACCAGCACAGAGGCTTTTTCAATCGCTTGTAATGCAACCGGCAGAATGTAGTCCGGTGAACCCGGGCCAATGCCGGCAATCGTCAGTTTATGTTCCAACCGAGGCGACCTCCGATCCGGCGGCCTACATCATCCATGCCCAAAATTTCACCTTTCATGGTAACAATCGCGGTTCCTACCTGCAAATCATCGAAAACATAACGCATAGCCCGTAAGCTGGCGCGATGCGCCAATATCGAATATACCGAATTCAGTCCATACTCTTGAATTATCGGAATGGCCGCTTCTGTCGTCATGCAGTCCAGAACCTTCTGAACCGCCGCCTGCGGCGCTCCTTCCGCAGCCATATAAGCGGCCAGTGTTTCCATCCGGGCATCCGCCATACGATTATGGGTATGAAATACTCCTGCCGCTACTTTGACCAGTTTCCCGAGGTGCCCGAACAAGAGCACTTCCTTTATCTCATATTCCACTGCAGCTTCAAGCATGAAGCCGATAAAATTACTGGTTTGCAACACCGAGGCTGCAGGCAGCCCATATCGCTCGATTGCAAAATCCTGTCCGATTTTTCCTGGAACCATTACAATGGAAGAAAAGCCCAACGCCTTTGCCACGCTAATCTGCGGCTTCAGAGAATTTTTAAAGGCTTCTTCCGACATGGGCTCCACAATTCCGGTTGTTCCAATAACCGATAGTCCCCCTACGATTCCCAGCGTAGGATTCAGTGTTCTTTTTGCCAATCGCTCGCCATCCGGAATGGAAATAGTGACCGCCGCACCGGCAGATTCAGGCAAAAACGGACGAATCACAGCTTCAATCATCTGTCGCGGTACCGGATTGATCGCCGGTTCTCCCACCGGAATCTGCAATCCCGGCAACGTTACCCGGCCAATGCCTTCCCCGGCAACAAAGACGATATCCGGCTGTCCCTCCCTGACACGGACTTCAACAACGATCGATACGCCATCCGTAATATCCGGGTCATCACCGGCATCTTTTATCACAATGGCGCGCCCGCCGTCAGCAAAAGACTCGACGGCCGTCAGCGGAACCGCCAGGTTCTTCCCTGCCGGAACAGCAATTTCTACACAATCAGGCTTTTCTCCGCGCCAAGCCAACATGGCCGCTTTTGCCGCGGCTGCGGCGCAAGTTCCGGTAGTTATTCCGGCTCTCAGCATCTTCTCCGTCAATAAAGAAACCCCCTGCAAGCAGAGGGTATCACAAACAATATTGGTAACATATCATTTATTCTACCCACCTGCCTATCTCTCGTAGGTCATAACGGCGTGTGTTGGAATAGGCAGGTCTCCTGACTCCGGTTCATCGCGCCGCCCCGCCTTCCCAGGTTGCCCCAGTGGCATTTTCGTGTAGCTGCGCTCAACGTTACAGTGGCGGGACCGCGCCGGGTTTTCACCGGTCTTCCCTATTAAGCAAATGCACCCTTCCCATCGGCCATATTCAATTTCGCGGCAATATTATCCGCTTTATTTTACCCCGATTTCATCAAAATGGCAACCAATTCATTGATATCGAAAAGATAAAAACAGAGAGCCGAAAGAATCGGCTCCCTGTATGTTTGTGAAAAGTCCGTTATGC